>CAZLII010000084.1:0-10743 GCA_964559065.1 uncultured Nitrospirales bacterium
CCCCGCCGGGATAGGGGTCATATTCCGGGGGAAAACCTGGATATGGCACGGATTCCGGCGGATTGCCGAAGTGATATTGAAGCGTGCCCCAGTTCTGCACGTAACCCACGCGGTTCAGATACGCGGATTGCCGGCTCAACGATTGCGTGAGCGCCAGTTTGGCTGCGCCCAGTTCGGTGAGCCAGGTGTTGAGTTCGAGCGTGCTTGCGCCTTGGAAATCCATTCCCCAGAAGGCGGTTGCCGCCGCATAATCCAGATAATCATAGTCGGCGACGACCACCCTGATTTCGGGGCGAAGCGCCAAGCAAGCGGTGATTATGGTTTCGATGTCATTCACGATGGGCTGCCAGTATTGGGCAAGGCGTTGCTCAGCGGTAAGGCTGCGGAGGTTGGCAACCGGCTCCGTGCGCACCACGTTGAGAAAATCGTTGCCGCCGATGATGAGGTGGACTGCGTCAATGGTGGGATAGGTCGTCAATTCACTGACAATAGTGGCCAAGTGCTCCGGCTTGGCCCAGTCGGATGCTCTGCGGCCGCCCCAGGCGGTCAACGCGCCCTGGGTGTCGTTGTGCCCCAGTCCGTTGGCCGCGAGCGCTGCGTCGAAAACGTCATTGGAAGGGAATCCGTCGCGGTTTTCCGCTGTGATGGACATGGCCCAACTGTCGCCCACAATGAGGATGCGCTTGGCTGTTTCTGATGTGCAGTCACCTTTCCCCTTGCTTTTTGACCTGTCGCTCTTGCTTTCGCCGGCCGCTTCGACTTTGTCGTCCGGCGCTGGTGTTGTGGCTTTGGCGACCTCGTCCTGGGGGCTGTCGGAAAGAGGGTCGGCAGTGGCGGCGAGAGCCGGCGGCATATGTACGCCTGCGGGCATGCCGGCGCCCGCGAATAGCGCGACGGTATGTACAGGGCCGGACAATACAATAATTAGAAGAACAGACAACGCCAATCGTCCGTTTGCCCGTCTGTTGATCTTACCCGCCATGTGATGAACTCCCAGGCGATATTGGTCGAGACAATCAAAAAAACTTCTTTAATAAAGCAAGGGCGCGGCACATATTAGCGCCGCGCCCTCGACATGAATCAACTTCCAGTACGCAACACCGCTGACACCTTATTTCCTGCGCCGGTAGGCCAGAGCGCCAGCCCCGGCTATCATGCTGAACAGCAGTCCAAGACCGATGGCCCCGGCGGCGGGCATCTTCTCGCCGCTGCCGCTCTGCCACGGGTCCAGCACTGCTTCGACATACTGGCCCCGCGTGCGCGCTGCGTCAATCGTGTTGTTGAACTCGGTCAAGTTCGTAAGGCTGTCGCCATCGGGATCGCCGGAGGCGGACAAGGGCTCCCCAACAGTCGTCAGGGTGGTGTAGGAGCCTGACAAACCGGACCCCGCCAGGGCGGCGCGCAATGTGCTGCTGATGGTCGCAAAGCCTGCGAGCACATTTTCAAAGGCCGCCATGCCGTATATGGGATACAACGGTTCGGCGCGGACAATCGCCAGATTGGCCTCAAACAGGCACACCGCATCGTGTGACAGCGGGTGTTCGCGGTTGCAGATGATCTCTGCAAGCACGGCAAGTTCCCAACTGTCCGGAATGCCGGAAGCATCCACGTCATGCGTGCCCCAATCCCAACCAAACATTCCGTAGAAGATTGTGCCCTCAGCATCGAAATTGGGGCACGGCACCAACAGATCGCCACTGCACGGTTCGCCGCCATTGAGGAGCGGGTCAAACACCGCTTCCACGTATTGATCCCGTGTGCGTTCAGCGTCAACGGTGTTTTCGTACTCTTCCAGATTGGTATAGCCATCGCCATCGGGGTCTCCGGAGGCAGACAGCGGTTCGCCAACAGTCGTCAGGGAGGTATAGGCGCCTGACAAACCGGACCCCGCCAAGGCGGCGCGTAAACTGCTGCTGATGGTCGCAAACCCCGCGATGACGTTTTCAAAGAGAGCCATGCTAAATGCATCATACAGCGGCTCAGTTCGGACAATCGCCAGATTGGCCTCAAACAGGCACACCGCATCGTGCGATAGCGGGTGATCGCGGTTGCAGATGATTTCCTTGAGCACCGCCAGTTCCCAACTGTCCGGGATTCCGGAGCCGTCCAGGTCGGCTGTGGCCCAATTGGTCCCCAGAATCGTGTAGAAAACGGTCCCCTCGCCATCGAAATCCGGACAGGGGTCAAGAAGTTCTCCAGTACAGGGTTCGCCCTCACCTTCGCCCTCACCCTCACCCTCACCCTCGCCTTCACCTTCGCCGCCTTGGTTCACATCGGGAACGCCGTCTCCGATGATGACCACGGTGTCAATCACTTCCCACGGACCCCGAATGCTCCACATCGGATAGTCATCCCCGGCATCCGCAGCAATGATCGCCAGGGTTCCAGCGTCCAAGGGATTGCCATAAGGCCCCGGGTAGTATGTCCATGCACCACCGTTGACCCGATACTCCACCGCCACCGAACCATCACCGCCTTTCACGGAACGGGTTTCGAAGAAATCTCCTTCAACCAGCGCGATTGGGGTCGTTGCCCCGATGATCGCGTCCGAATCGCTGGACAGCGTCCAACCAAGCGTCTCGTGGTATTGAATGCCGGCAACCGCCAGTTGTCCGCCTCCCGATCCCGGCGTCGCATCCATGTCAATGCCGATGAAGAACCGTTTCATCGCGGGTGGGTCGCCAAAGGCGCCGGAGGCCGGAACAATGCATCCGCCTTGAATATAATAGCCGCCCGGTTGCTGCGCCGCATCCGGAATGGCCAATGGGGTCACGCCGTCGTCAAGCGTGAAGACGCCTTTAATACGGCCCATTCCCTCGGAGATTTCAATGCGCCATGTGCCGTCACCGTTGGATACCCAATCCATAAAGTCCGGCGGGGTGATGGTCGTAACATTTTGCGGCACCCCGGTTTCCCCGGGAAGCCCGGAGTAAGTGGCTGTGCCGCCCCACGATGCGCCGGCGATGACAAGCATGCCTGCCAGAATCGTCAGTATCTGCCTCATAATACCTTCTCCTTCATTGGTGTTAAACGCCGGACAACAGGTCCCTTCCCCACTGTCCAATCATGCAACCCGCATATCAGAATATCCTGCGAAACACAAATCGCAAAATTTAACCCGCCAGTACCCATTTCCATCGCGCCGGACGACTCCATCGCATTGGCGAAGCATTCATCCCTTTTGAACCGGATGAATGACTATTTCGACCGCACATCAGATTTCTACACTTTTTGGCATGCAATGATAATGCCAATCATCGTTCCCCTATTATGATGTTTTCCGACAAAGACTTAGCGTTGGCGCGTTGATGCGGCGCCATGTTGCAGGAACACAGGAGTGACTCAGAGGTGTCTCAAGAGTGTTGCATTTGCAGGCGATGATGAAGTATAATAGGGACTGAATCTGCATAGCCGATTTGAACGAGGCGCGGCGCGTGTAGCATCCAGCGGGGAAGCAGATGAGGCAGGCTGCTTTTTTCGAGGTAGAAATGTCCCCACGTGATGAGAAGGCAATAGTTGTGACATATCACAATGGGGGAAGGGACAGCCTTTCAGGCAGGAGGAGGGCTTTCACGCTGGTGGAACTCTTGGTAGTGATTGCGATCATCGCCACTTTGGCATCGCTGTTGCTTCCTGCGCTGGCGCGATCTCGGGAAGCCGCCCGCAGAAGCGCCTGTCAAAACAATCTCAAGCAATTCGGTCTCGTTTTCAAGATGTATGCCAGTGAAAGCAAGGGCGGGATGTATCCCCCGACCCAGAAATGGCATTTGAACGGCACCCCGACCCTCCTGGGACTGCGGGGGACTATGCTGTACCCGGAGTATTGGACGGAGCCCAACATCATTCTCTGCCCCTCTGATTCCCGCGCCAAGGAATTTGTGGGCTATCTCGACCTCGACCTGAACAAGGCGGTACGGGATGCGGTGGCTTCCGGGGCCAGCCGGGAATGCGTGGAAGTGCTGCTCTCGCTCTCGATTTCTTACGCCTATTTCGGATATTTCGTGACTTCTTCCTCTCAGTTGAAGGATATCATCTTGAGCCGCATGTTGATTGCGCGCGAAGAAGGCATTGACGGCAATGAGGAAATCATCAGGGCGGCGGAAATGCTCGCCCAGGGTTGCCCCCGCAATGAATTCATAGCGTACGGGCGGCTTGGCCTGGATGACATTCCCGGCGATCCAGTGTATCAGGCCGGATTTGGCAGGGTAGACGACAACGGACAACCCATGCCGGAAGGCTATCGTCGCCTGCAAGAGGGTGGCGAACGGTTTTTAACGGAAGACATCAACAACCCAGCGGCAGGCGCGTTCGCGCAAAGCGCCATTCCAATCATGATGGACACATGGGCGGGGTACTTCCCCCCGCTGGGTGGTCCGGCCCGTTTCAATCACATTCCGGGCGGCTCCAACGTACTTTATCTTGATGGTCATGTAGAATTCGTGACGCTGGGCAGCCGTTTCCCTGTGGCGGATTCCCCGCCGGGAACCTATGGCGAAAACCTATCGGTGATCATGACAGCGGCCTCGGGGGCCGACTAAGCGGTCGGCAGCCCGATGAAGCAATCACGCGGCGGGGTTTTCCTCCGTCCGCTATCGAAGGATGCCATGAAAAAAATACACTTGGCAGAGGAAGAGCAGGGGTGGCGGCGTCTGTTTGTGTATCTGCCGGTGTCCGTCGTTATCGCAGCGGGGCTGCTGTTCTCGGCGGTCCTTTACGTTGATCTGCGTCAACGGCAATTCCAGCGCGCACAACTGGGCTTCGAAAGCGATGTCAGCGCCTATATTCTGGCGTTCGAACTGAAAGCGCAAGCCACCCTGCGGGAACTTGTTCCGATTGCCTTCCAAATCAGTGATGCATTGCCGCAGTCGCCGGAACGCTTCGCCGCCATGATGCAGCCATATTTCGCGCGCAATGTCGGCATTCAAGCCCTGCTGTGGGCGCCCACAACGAAAACCCCCACTGGGGAATCGCAGACACCGAAGGCATTGTCAGAGAGAGATGTTCCAGTGGCGGAGGAGTTGTTTGTAGGGGAGCGCGGCACAATAACGGTCGCAGAAGAATGGTGTTTTCCCATCCAATACATAACGCCTGAAGGGGCGGGCGCGATGGATGCCGGTTTCGATCTGGCATCCGATCCCGATATCTTGCGGGCGATATGGAATGCCGCAAGGCGCGGGGAAATGTTTCTTGTCTCGGGCGCGGCGGTGCTGCGGCGCGCGGAGGCGAACGGAAGCGTCATGGGTATCATGCCGGTTTATGACGCCCCGGCCTCAGGCGCGTCCACCGCCGATGCAATCGGCAATTTCCGCGGTGTCGTGGCAGGCATTTTTGATGTGGGGAAAATCCTGGACACGGCGGTGAAGCACGTCAAGCCCAGCGGGGTCAACATCCATGTTTTCGACACGTATGCCCCCTACGGTTTTCAATTGCTCGCCGTTCGCCGCGATCCCGCCAGCACCTTGCCTGGGCTGGCAATACCTGAAGGCGACATTCCGTCGGGCCATATCCATTTTCGCCACCCGATGGAATTTGGCACCCGACGCTGGACGGTCATCTGCACGCCGACTGGCGAGTATCTGGCGGCAACCCAGTCTTGGTGGCCGTGGGTGGGGGTGGCGGTTGTGCTGTATTTCACCGGTTTGCTCGCCCTGTACCTGATGAAAAACATAGGGCGCACGCGCGAGATTGAGGCCCTGGTGCGGCGCCGCACAGCCGAACTGCGTTCGGCCAATGATCGGTTGCGCTGGGAAATCACAGAACGCAAACGCTTCGAACAGGAACGCGACGATCTCCTGCGTTTGCTCGAGGATTCCAACGCGTCGCTCGAGCGGCTCAATCACCGGCTGGCGCGCAGCAATGAGGACCTGCAGGAATTTGCCTTTGTGGTCTCACATGACCTGAAAGAGCCCCTGCGCAAAATCCGCGTGTTTGCCGAACGCCTTAAGAACCGGGGGAAAGAGACGCCGGACGATCGCCGCGCGGAATACCTGGAACTTATCCTGGATTCCACGGAACGGATGCACGGACTGATCGCCGCGATTCTCGACATCTCGCGGATCGTGACACACGGCCAGCCCTTCCGCCCGGTGGACTTGGGCGCTGTGGTGCAGGAGGTGCTCGCCGACCTTGCCGTACGCCTGGAAGAAACCGGGGGACAGGTTACGGTGGAGGACCTTCCGACCGTCGAATGTGATCCAACGCAAATGCGGCAGGTTCTTCAGAATCTGATAGACAACGCCCTCAAGTTCCACCGACCCGGCGTTGCGCCCCACATCACCGTAACCGGGGCCATCCTGAGTCCCGAAGAGGCCGCAGCCATGGACATCCCCGCGGGCATGTGCCTGGTGGAGGTAAAAGACAACGGCGTCGGATTCGATGAGACGTCATCCCAAAAGATTTTCTCGCTGTTCCAGCGCCTGTATCCGCAAGACGCTTTCGAAGGCAGCGGTATTGGTCTTGCCGTTTGCCGGAAAATCATAGAACGGCACGGAGGAACTATCACCGTGTCCAGCATACCCGGACGGGGAAGCGTTTTCACCTTAATGCTGCCCCTGCGACATGCTGCCATGCAGGACTCCGATCTTTCGCCGGAACCAGAGCCGCTAACAGAGGCCGCCGCAAGTGAGGTGCTCTAATGGAAGCAAATGATATCCATGTCCTGCTGGTGGACGACCAGCGATCAGACTATGTAATCACAAGGGATTTAATCGAAGAAGGCCCTCTGCGCGGCTGCACGCTCGATTGGACCCCCGACTATGCCAAGGGCCTTGAGGCATGCCGCTCGGGAAAATATGACGTGGTGCTGCTCGATTATATGCTGAACGGCCATACCGGCCTGGAATTCTTTCGCGAGGCGCGCGCCGCGGGCGTCAAGACACCGTTCATCATGCTCACCGCCTACGGCGAGCGCGATGTGGACATCGAAGCAATGAAGGCGGGGGTGGCGGAGTTTCTGATCAAAGCCGAACTTAGCGTCCCCCTGCTGGAAAGAACCATTCGCTACGCCATCAAGCATGATCAGATGCGCCGGCAGATAGAGCGCAGCCGTGATGACATGCTTTCCATTCTCGATGGACTTCGGATTGGCACAGCCATGTCCGACGAAGCGGGGCGGATCACCTTTGTCAGCCAGGCCTTCGAGCGCCTGAACGGCCGCGGACGCGCCCCCCTGCTGGGACGCCCGTGGCAGGAATTGTTTCCGGTGGGCAAAGCGGGAACCGTCCCCATCCGGGAAATGATGGACCGTCCCCCCGGTCAACGCGCCAAAATCCAACTGGAGTGGGACCTTCCCACAGGACAACAGTACTGTGTCGAGGTGGAGATTCAAGATGATCCCCACAGCGAAGGCCAAAAGATTTTTGTGTTGTATGATATCTCGGACGTGCACGGCCTGCGCCGTCTGCTCGATGAAAAAGCCCGGTTCCGCGACATTATCGGGCGAAGTAAGGCGATGCGCCTGGTCTATCGGCAAATCGAAGAACTCGCCCGCTTTGATTCCACCGTACTGATTGAGGGCGAGACCGGCACCGGCAAGGAACTGGTGGCCCGCGCCATCCATTACTCAAGCCATCGCAAAGACAAGCCGTTCGTCGCCGTAAACTGCGCCGGCCTTACGGATTCTCTCCTGGCCAGCCAACTGTTCGGGCATCGCCGGGGGGCCTTCACCGGCGCCGTCGAGGACCACAAGGGCTTTTTTGAAGCCGCCCAAGGGGGCACGGTTTTTCTGGATGAAATTGCTGACATCCCCCTGAATGTACAAAGATCCCTGTTGAGAGTGCTGCAAGAAAGGGAAGTCGTGCGCGTTGGAGAAGCCACCCCGCGTAAAATAGACGTGCGCGTCCTGGTGGCCACCAATCAGGATCTTGCAGGGCTGGTGACCGAATCCCGCTTGCGTCCGGACCTCCTCTACCGCATTCGGGTCGCGCGCGTCGCCCTGCCGCCTTTGCGCTCCCGTCGCGAGGACATCCCCCTGCTCGTTGATTGGTTCCTCCGTCAATTTCGCGCCAGAACAGACAAAGCCGTTGAAGGGATGGACGCCGTTGCTATGCGCACCCTTATGGAACACGATTGGCCGGGCAATGTCCGGGAACTCCAGAACGCGCTCGAGGCTGCGGCTATCGCCTGTCGGGGTCGGGTCATCGAGAATGACGATTTGCCCCCCGAAATCCTTCGTTCCGAATCGCCCGTGGAAATGACCGATTATTGGGAGCGTGAGCGTGCCAATCTCCAGCAGGCGCTGGCCTACACCGGTGGCAATCGCGCCAAGGCTGCCCGGATGCTCGGTATCAGCCGCGCCACCCTCTACCGCAGACTCGCCACATTGGAATCCCAACGCAAGCCCTGATGGCGCGTCGAAACGGGGTATTGATCGCGACTGCCGGGGTTGTTCGGCCCAAAACCCAAACGAGACACTTTTGAGACAATTTCAACACACTATTAGATTGGCACCCTATGTCATGCATAGGTCACTCAGAAAATAACTCCTTGATATGTCATGACTTACAAAGAATCCGTGCGTTGGCATTACATTTGCACTATTCAGAAGCCACCGCTGTAAAAAGTGTAATGCCATAACGAAAAGGAGTAGAAACAATGAAACGGCGCAAGTACGGATTCACATTGATCGAACTGTTGGTTGTCATTGCCATCATCGGGATTCTTGCAGCAATACTGCTCCCCGCGCTGGCGCGGGCGCGCGAAGCGGCACGGCGTTCTTCGTGCCAGAACAACCTGAAGCAGTGGGGGTTGGTTTTCAAGATGTATGCCAATGAATCCTCGGGCGGCGCATTCCCGCCCAGTCAGTACTGGCACATGAATGGCACGCCGACGCTTCTGGGGGTTCGTGGTCTGTCGCTGTATCCCGAATACTGGACTGATCCCAACATCGCGGTGTGCCCTTCAGACCCAAGAGTTTCGGACTTCATTAATCTGGAAGGCAAGGATTTGGGCGATTACGTCAACGATGCCATTGCCAAAGGCGCATCTCAGCGTTGCCTGGATTGTATTTTGTCACTCCCGGTGTCCTATGCATACACGGCCTTTGCAGTAAACAGCAGTTCTTGGTTGAAAAATCTCGTTTTCTCCCGTTTCAAAGTTGCCATCCAGAACCAGGTTGCCGGCGATTACGAGATGGTCACTGCGTCTCAACTGCAATCGGAGGGATGCTTTCGGAATGCGTTCGCCGCTTATGGCGACTTGGGGCATAAAGACATTTCGGAATCCGACCAGGAGGCTTCGGGCCAACCCAACGACGATGGCCGGCCCATGACCGGAGCGATTATGCGGCTGCGTGAAGGCATTGAACGCTTTTTCATTACTGATATCAATAACCCGGCCGGGTCCACCGTCGCCCAGAGCACCCTGCCCGTGATGTTCGATGCGTGGGCCGACCAGGGTATGTATGTGGAATTCGGCGACAATGCGATCACCCGGTTTAATCACATTCCAGGCGGCTGCAATGTGCTGTATATGGATGGGCACGTGGAGTTCCTGCGCCTGCACTCGCAATTCCCCGTGGCCAACTCGCCACAAGGCACCTATGGGGTGGACCTCTCCACAATTATGTCAGCCACAGCCGGAACCAGTTGAAAACGGTTCTATTGTCCATGTGATGGTACAGGCAGCATCGAAGCCCGGCCTCGTATAGGGTCGGGCTTTACATATTTGCGAGGACCGGGATATCCTGAAGAGGGCGCATCCTCCGGGCAATGCGCCAGGGAGAGGGGTCATGAGAAAAAGACAAGGTTTTACGCTAATCGAACTGTTGGTTGTGATCGCCATCATCGGAATTCTGGCGGCGATTCTGTTGCCCGCCTTGGCGCGGGCGCGTGAAGCCGCGCGGCGGTCTTCGTGCCAGAACAACCTGAAACAATGGGGCCTTATTTTCAAGATGTATTCCGGAGAGAACCAGGATTCATTTCCCGGAGGCGCCCAAGCCGGCAACACGGTGCTCGAACTGGGGATCAACGGCTCAAGCCTCTACCCTGAATACTGGACGGACCCATCCATCGCCATCTGTCCTTCCGATTCGCATGGCGACCCGGTGGCCACCAACTTGGAAGGCTCCACTACCATTGATGCCTACGCGAAGGCGCTCCAGACCGCCGCAAGCCGCCGCGATGGCAGCCTCCTAGGCGAAGTCTGCTTCATGGGTCTGAGTTCCGTGCCGATTTCTTACTTCTATGTGCCCTATGCCACCCGTTCGGCATGCCAACTGACGGATATTATCGCCTCGAAACTGAACTGGGCCATTGCGATCGTCACTAATCCCGCCGCACTCCCGCCCGGCTATCCCCCGATGGGGCAGTTCACGGAAAGCCAGTTGGAGCCTTACGGCTGTGAGGCGGGGTTCCAGTACGCCCCGGGGCTGTTTCAGGGAGACATGCCTATCCCGCCCGCAAGCGCCGGTTCCGCCGGCGTGGACGACAACGGCGCGCCCATGCCCTCGCGATACTACTTTCTGCGCGAAGGCATTGAGCGTTTCCTGATCACGGACATCAACAATCCCGCCGCAAGCGCGCAAGCCCAGAGCGAAATCCCCGTCATGCTGGATGTATGGGCGAACGCCGGCGTATTGAGCGCGGGAATAGCGTTGTTCAACCATGTGCCCGGCGGCAGCAACGTGTTGTATATGGACGGCCACGCGCAGTTCGTTCGCTACAACACGGTTTACCCCGTGGCCAATCAGCCGGTCGAGGTGAATGGGAATCCCACGTACAAAGCGACGGGACCGATTTTCGGGTC
>CAZLII010000085.1:0-10688 GCA_964559065.1 uncultured Nitrospirales bacterium
GGACCACGAGTGGAGCGAGATCACGAACATATCGGATGAACCGGTGGATTTGAGCGGGTGGGAGTTGGAGGTCGGGATACCGGACCCGCCGAACGTGAACGAGTTGATTGATCCGCCGCTGGACACCTTCAAATCGCGGTGGCGCGTGCCCGACGGCACAAGGATCGCGCCCAAGGGTTACCTGCTGCTGGGTTTCGATTCCGTGGGGCAGCGGGGCCAGATCGCCAACGCAAAATTCGACCGATACAAGACGGATGCGGCGTTGTTTGATACAAATCTGATCAACGCGAACGGCATCGGCCTGGCCGCTGGCACAATTGCACTGGGCGAACCGCTGATTCCGGACATCAGCAGGGTGACCGCGCCGCCGATTTTCGACACGTCAGCGACGGCTTGGACATCAGACCATCCTTTCTACGACTTCACGGGAAGCGTGTTCCGGCGCGACTATGGATTCAATTACTGGGATTACGTGGACAATCATGGGGATGGCGTGTCGGCGCAACACACCCAGGTGCTCACGCGCCTTCAGACGCTTTCCCAGTCGTCCAGTGATCCCCTTCTCGCGGAGGCGGCGCAGTTGAAACGGGACCAGTTCATGCGCGAAGTGGGGTTGGTGTCCACGCGCAACGACGGGCCGGTTGCTGTGACGCCGCGCGGGACCAAGCCGTGGGACCGCATCGTGGCCTTGCAGAACCTGCAACTCTGGCGCGAGAATCCGCTCGACCCGAAGTCGCGCCCGGTCACCCTCGACGACATCACCACGGTGGACATGGTGGCGCGGGTGGTGCTGCGCGGCGGCGTGCTGCCCAATTACCCCGAACGCGACGGCATTGACAACGACGGTGACGGCGCGTATCTGGAATGGGGTTTCGTTTCCAACCCCGACCCCGATATCGGCGGTTTCCTCGACCTCACCGGCGACGGCAACCCCGACCGCGTCCCCACCCGCTATGTGCCCGGCATCCTCGACCGCGACATGATTGACAACGACCTCAACGGCATGGTGGACGAGCGCGGCGTCGGCGTGCCCCGCAATCTCCAGTATTACATCAACGAATACGCCGGCGACCTCCCCCACAACCCCTTCCTCAGCGAAGGCGTGGATGAAGGCCGCCCCAACGCATTCCGCCGATACGGCCCCGGCTCCTACGAACCCGGCACCCTCCCCGCCGTGTTCTTCAACTCCCGCGCCGCATACCCCACCAGCGACGAATACTACGGCCATGATATGTTCTATCCCCAGTCGGCGCTGCTGACCTATGAGGATTATACCGATGACCCCACGGCGGAACATGTGAATCCAACATTTTTTGCTGAGTTTATAGCTACCCCGGACGAATCGCGAGTGATAATCGGTCAATTTGACATGCTCTACGCCATGCAACCGGGGCGGAAGTATCTGGTGACCTTCCAAATAGACGCTTGGGCGCCAATGGCGATTGATCCTGCAAATCCGCCGAGCGTGCGTGTGCGCCTGGGCGATATTGATGGCGTGGGCAACACCGGTTTGCGGCGTGCCGGCAACAGCGTTTTTCGGGAAGTGCTGACCTGTCAAGCGAGAGAAACAGCCGACCTCCACATCATTGCCACGCCCGGCACCCAATGCATCATCACCGGGATCAGCGTGCGCCCGGTGCAGGGGCCAAAAGGGATAGACGGCAACACGGCGTTCATCAATGGGCGCGCAGCGCGGCTGGGAGATCCCAGCGATCCGAGGAATCTGGCCTTGGGCCTGACGCATGATGCGCGATATCTGGGCACGGACCAAGACCCGTTGGAGTGGAAGGTGTTTGCGGAGCGGCGCTGGAACCCCGGCGACAACGTGATCGTGACCTTGTACGAGGGGCCGGCGGAGAACGGGCGCGTGGCCGACCGCGTAACCTACCGCGAATACGACGTGATCAACCGCACCGTGGATGACGTCTTGCCGACGCGGTACTCCGATTCGGCGGGCAATCTCGTCGGGCTGCACCCGGAGTATCCGCGCCTGTGGCTGCCGGACCACATGGGCCTGGACTTCTACCGTTCGCTGGAACGCAAGCACCCGCTCTACGCGGGCGACCGCTTCGGCACCGCAAACCGGTGGACCCCCACCAACGGCAACTACGACGACTGGGCGGACAGCATGAGCGTTTTCCTGGACATTATTGTGCCGGAAGCGACGCTGACTGGGATTTTTACGCTCACGGGCGGTGTTCCAGTAAATCGTTTTGAAGATTTTGCGGCGAACATGTCCCGTGACGTGAACAGACTGCAGGGACATGCGTTCTTTGCTTCTCCATTACGGATGAACTTCGCCGCGCGGATAGCGGAGAATCCGCCCGACCTGGCGCGGGTGGCGGGGCCGCAACTGGGCGTGACGCTGCCGCCGCGTACATCCGACCGGCCTTTCGGCCAATTCGACGCTTATGACAATCCCTGGTTCAGATTCGAGTATCCGACGGAAGCGCCGAATCGCGAAACGCAGTCACACCCGAATCTGGATTGGGCGATTGCGCGGGTCTTGTTCCCCAACGCCCAAATAGAAACGGGCGACATTGCGCTGCTGCCATCTTTCTCGCATACGCATACGCTGTTCAATACCCGGGCGGCGGGATTCTTGGAGGAACGCCGTTTCCTGCAAACAGGGCAAAATCCGAATATGGCCTTCGTTGAAGGGCCTTACGATGGGGACACCAACACCCCGCTGGCGTTCCAGGCGACGAATCTGCGCGGCGCGCTGTTGGCGCTTCAGGAGGAAGCGACGGCCGAGGTGTGGCAGGAACTGGCGCGGTCCGCCACCCAGGATTCCGTGGTCTTGTCGGTGGCCGAGGCGAAATATACCCCAATCCGGCCCGACCGGCGTTATGTTGCTTCTTCCCCAAGCCTGAACGAATTGTTGCAGTGGCGCCTGGAAGGCAGCGTCTGGCGCGCCCCGGCGTTGTGGGCGCCGGTCTATCTCTTTGAATTGCCGGGCGACGGCGCCCAGGCGGCGCTGCCCCCCTTCCCCGATGGCTATTCACAGCCGGGGGTAATCTTCGACCGCCGTTATCTCTTCGACGCCGATTACCTTTTCAACACCGCGCGCCTGTTTGGGCAAATGACCCCCGCACAGATCGCGGAGCGCTGGCCGCTGGCGCGGCGCGCGGCGATGTATGTGAGCGAGGCGCGCATCGGCGTGGAAGGACAGCCCAATGAGCCTGTCGCGCCGGAGGCGCTGTTCACGTGGGACGCGGAGACCGGCCTCGAAAACGGCGATTACTACCTCTACGTCAGCACATTTATCCCGGGAATGCGCGAACAATTGCAGAACGTTTCTTCCATGTTGTGGCAGGGCGATGCCGATTTTGTGCTCCGGGGATTATTGAAGAGCGACAGTCCGGCCGAGCCGTTCCGGCCGGTGCTGGCGCTGGAGGTGATCACCGATCCGACCCAGGCGCAGGGGCTTGGCGGGGCCGCCAGCGTGGCGGGGCTGACCCCGCCCTCGGTCTGGGTCCCGCCCACGCGCTATGAGGCCCGCCCCGACGGCCTGATCCCCTATGGCGACATCGGGTCCGGAACCTGGATGCCGCGCACCGTCCGCGTCACCAACAATTTCCTGGCGCTGCGCGTGCGCAATGTGGGCGCGCCCGGCGACGTCGCCGCGCTGACCCATGTCGTTCTCACCCCGCGCAAGCGCGTCCCCGGTAAAATCAACGTCAACACCGCACAAAACCACCTGGTGGAAATTGGGCAGATTGGAGGCGCCGGACACAGATACGAATTCTTCAATCCGATCATGGGCCTGCCGGGCGTCGTGCGCGCGCTGGAATCGGTGCGGGACCCGATAACGGGCAACATCATCGGCGGCGCCATCAGTCCGGGGGACGATATTGGACTGCCGTCAGCGCCGGTGACCAGCCCCCGGCCCGCGCCGCCCGACTTCGCAGGTGGCCGAGCCGTGCCGCCCACGCGCAACATCATCGTGGACAATAACCCCAGTGATTTGCTCGCCAATGCCGGGGAAACCGACATTGCCGCGATGCGGCTTGCGGCGCAGATCATGGCGGGCCGCCCGAAGCACGGCGACGGGCGTTATTATGAAAGTGTTGCGGACCTGCTGAGCAATAAATCCAATGAATACGATATATATCCCCTGAGCAACGAAGACGACCCGGAGGAACGCTTTGACCAGGTCATGCGGCGCTTCCGGCAAATCGTCAACCTCATCACCGTCCGGTCCGACGTGTTTGAGATCATCGCGACGGTCCAGGCCGGTTACGGCGTGGACCTGAGCGGCGACGGCTTCATCAATTACCGCAGCAACGAGGAGTTCATCACCACGGCCGAAACGAAAACACGGCTCGTTTATGAGCGCCGCGCCCCCGCCGCCCGCGCCGACGAAGCAGCCATGAGATAGAATGCGGAATGCGGAATGCGGAATGCGGAATGCGGAATTGTAGGGTGGGTGCAGCGATAGCGGAACCCACCGGACTTAGGTTGAATGCGGAGTGCGGAGTGCGGAATGCGGAATTATGGAGCGCAGGCGTCCCGCCTGCATAAAAGCAAGGACGCAAAGAATGCGAGCAGGGCAGAGCAAAAAAGGTACAATTAAGTGAGCGCAGCAGTGGACGACGGACGATGAAAGATTCCATCATATATACATTCGCGTTCGGATCAAGGAAGAACACGATGCGTTCATTTTCGGCATTGGCAGCCTGTTCGAGGGTTGCAAGAACTGTTCTGGATTCCCGCTTGCGCGGGAATGACGAATCTTGTAAAACGCCCCATTTTCGCGCGGGAATGACGGATTTCGTACAACGCCCTATGTTCGCGCGTCATTCCCGCGCAAGCGGGAATCCAGCAAAGAAAAATCATCTGTTAAGCGAATACGAACGGTCATTATATGAACCCCCAGGGCGAAGGATGACATGGAGATTGTCATGAGGGAAACACGGCGGAACCGACCCGCGCAGCGGCACATGGGGCATTGCCGGCACCGGCAGGCGCCATGCGCGGAGGGCGGGTCTGTCTATGACGCAATGGCCGGGGGCGGCCGCGTCGCCGGGTTTCGTCGCGTGCCGATGAGGAGGAGGTAGTACCATGCGAGACGCAAGACAGGAGCGACGCAAGCGGGCCACTTGCGTCGCCGGTGCGGGCGTGATGCCCGCGTTCCCTGTTCCGGAGTCCAGGCTTCGGCCTGTGATTGCGGGCGGGGACGCCTGCGCTCCCGGTTCCGGAGTCCAGGTTTCAGCCTGTGATTGCGGGCGGGGATGCCCGCGCTCCCGGTTCTGGAGTCCAGGCTTTAGCCTGTCCCATGCAGGCGGGACGCCTCCGCTCCATCATTCCGCATTCCGCATTCCGCATTCCGCATTCCGCACCTCGCATTCCGCATTCCCGCGGCTGTTCGGACTGTGCATATTTCTTGGGGCGATGCTGATGGCGGGCTTCGCCGGGGCGCAGGGCAATCCCTGCGTGCTGGAGAATCCCGATTTTGAAGAAGGCCATGAGGCGTGGGCGGAAGACCCGGCGGATGGGGTTATTGAACAGGATGCCGCCAATGCATACGGGGGGGAATGGTATGGCCGTTTTCGCGGCGGCCCCGTGGAGGACCTCGATGAGACCATATCACAAGGGTTCTCCGTCATGGGGCTGGACCCCATTCAGAGGCTCCGACAACAGAATGTGCCCGTCCCGGGCATGGGGATGGAAGAGATTTACCTGAGACAGCATGTTTTCCTGGCTGTTCCCGGCGCGGACGAGGAGTGGCCGCAGGAATTGCGCTACAACACCGGGCCGATGAAACTCAGTCCCGACGCGTTTATGAATTTCTCGGAGAGGGACCTCTTTCGGGACCCGCGCCTCAATACCGAACCGATCGAACCGGGACTAAACACGGAGCCGCTGGGGCCAAACCTGGATTTCAAACTCGGCATTGACCCCGTGGTCCCGCCCCCAGCCGTACCGGAAACCTTGCAGGTCTGGGCGTTGGACGAAGGAGGGACTACAAGCCTGCTGGAAACCTTCAGCGGCCTGGACGCCACGTATTTCGACCTCGTGAATCTCCAGTCCGTCCCGACGATACTCTTGCCCATCGGCACGGAACAACTGCAATTCCGGGCCACCGCCACCGAAGGCACGCGCTTTATTGTCGCGGATGTCGAGAGCGGCGGCGTCAATCGGCTGGATGACAACCATATCATTGGATGGTCCGGCCGCACCGACTTGATCATCCCCTATGACCCGCCCTACAACCGCGCCATCCGCTTCGGGCTGCCGCGAGAGGATGAGTATGACTATGCCATCAGGTTCAATGTAAAAATCGAGACGCCTGTCCCGAACGAGTTTCTGACGCTTCAACTCAGTGATGCCGTTACGGGCGAGGTGCTGGCCGAGTTTCGGGTGCCAAGCATCGGCGTGCCGGTTACGACGCGACCGGACCTTTTGCCCGCAGCGCTGGACCCCGTGACGCCGGGCATCTATATGGAGTTCAATCTGACGCTTCCTGCGGCGGAGTTTGGCGGCAGGAGCATAACGCTGAAGTATTCCTACACGCCCAATCCCGGTGAGACGGAGCATACGAAGTTCTATCTGGACGAAGTCACGATTGCGAATGCGGTCGTGCTCAATCCGGGCTTCGAGGAAGGTCCGGTAGGGTGGGAACACGACAATGACGCCATGCTTGCGCATATTATTCAGGAAGACCCCGCCAATGCGTTGGCCGGTTCCTCGTGGGTGGCGCGTTTCACGGCGATCCCAATGCAGACGGAACTGGTCTTCTCGTTGATGATCGAGAATCCCGCCGGGGTTCCCGGCGATGAGTTCGAGGCATGGATTTATGGTCAGCCGGTCTTCCGGGTGAATCCGGACGGCACTTGGGCGTCTTTGGCGCCTTGGGTCACGCCCGACATGTCCGCCGGGACATTGTATGATTCCGAATTCCGGGAGGTGCGCCTGCATCTTGGGACGCCGCCACTGGGCGGGCGGACCACGGCGGTCGAGTTTATTTCGCGAAGTGCCGGCGGCACGGTGTTCTATGTGGACGATGTCTGCTATGCCACGAGGGGCAATTGTCCGCTGCTCAACAATGTGCAGAACGGCAATTTCGACGGTCCGGACCTTTCGATGTGGCAGTCTCTTCCGGCCGGGTCGCTCATTATCGGGCCGCACGGCCCAGGCCGCGTGGTGAGTGCGCCCAATTCAGCGCGCTTCAGCGGCGATTCCGTCCAACTGACTTTCCAAGTGAAAATCCTGCGCGAAAATGCAGAGGATTATCTGACGGCGAATCTCGCCGGCGATGAATTGATCCGCATCCAGGGTGACGGCACGATTGCGTGCCACCCTGATCCGCGAGTCACATGCTCTCCAATAAGCGCCGATCTCACCGAATGCACCCAGATGACGGTTATCATTCCGGGGGTGTGGGCGATGGGCGACAAGGAAATCGAGTTTACCGCGCATACCACCCGTGGACCGGAAGGCGCAATATTCCTGCTGGATGATGTGACGCTGGATACGGTTTCAGGCGCGGGTGTTGTGGAGGATTTCGAGAACGGCGATTTCGAAGACGAACCATTGGGCGAGGGATGGAACGAGTTCCCCGCAGACCTTCCTGTCAGAATTATCGTGGATGACCCCGATGAGGATGCCTGCGGCACCACCCGCTTTGCGCGCTTTGGCGGCAAGGCGCAGTCCTACGGCGGGGGCGACTTGTCCCAGGCGGTGGATGTGCGGTTCCCGGTGGGATTGTCGTTCTACCTGAAGGTCACGGCAGCGCCGTTGGACAGTGAGGATTTCGCGTTCTATTTCAACGGCGTGAAACAGTGGTCCTTTTCGGAGAACGCAACGCTTGACCCGGATGAAGCCGCGAATGAGGGCATGACGCTCTTCGTCGTCGGCGAGTATAACCGGGTGGATGTGCCTCTCGTTACCACCATTACGGAGCCGAGCAACGTCACTGTGCGTTTCACAGCCGCGCTTGCTTCGCGGTTTGACGGCACGGAGTTTCACCTGGACGATGTATGCCTGAACGACGGCGGCAGCGGCGGCTACATTGCGGCCATTACGGGGGTGCGGGTGGACCCGGTGATTTTCCGGCCGCCCGACGGGCCATATGTCGGCGTGGGTCGCACATTTAACGTGGAGGTGGATTTTGCGGGCGCAATTACAGGAGTTCCGCAACTTGCGCTCCGTCCGCAGTGGCTGCAAAACACCACGCTGTTCCCGGATGTGTTTATCGCCACCGACACCGATTTGCTTCCGCCCAGAACATTGCGGGCGCAGTTCACCACGCCGGGGCCGTTTGATCCCATTGGCGGTCTGTGCCTGGATGGCTTGGCGTCGGTGCATATCATCCTGGGCGACCGGAGGTACGGCCAATGGCCTTCCGTGGATGTGTTTTCCAGCAATGCGGTGCGGCGCGCGGCCCAATTCGTGATTGACACGGTCCCGCCGGTGCTGGATGTGGGGTTGGCGGGCAGTTTGTGGACGGCGAACAGCCGCGCCGCAGACTATCTTTTCGAGACCGTCACCCCCGTCACCGATGTTTTTGGTGCGCCGCCGGACCGGGGGCCCTACGTGCCGGGCTGGCCCGGCGTCGGGCGCTGGCCGTCGAGCGCGGGCGCGCTCGAGAGTGCGGGCGTTCTCAGAGGCCCGCAGGTGTTCTTCAATACGAGCATCAACCCGAATCTGCCCGACCCGCTTCAATTCACGGTTGCTATTCCTTTCGTGGATCCGATGCCTGTTGGCCCGGACGGCATGGCCTATCCTGTAATGCGCGCCGGATTCTGGGCCAACACGCTGGCGCCGGTGACCGCCGCAGGCGTCTGGCGTTATCCAGATACCGCCGACTATTACCCGGCTGGAAGCACAAACGCTGCTTTGGGACAGTATGCCGGGTTGCCGTATCCCCCCGGCACAGGCAGTTGGGTGCGCGAACCGGGCGGGAATGCGCCTGATTTCGGGCCAATCGTTGGGGCCGTATTTCCCTGGTACGACGGCGGCATTCGGGCGCAGGCGCAGTGGATGCTGGCCGATGTGCCCTGGCCCGGCGGGCGCAGTTGGCATCTGCCGACCTTCTTTGAAATGGCTGATTTGGCCGGGAATGTCGTTCGGACCCGCGATTTCTCCTTCTGGTGGCAGTATTTGCCCCAGGCCGTGTTCACTTCGGGGCCGGAGGGCACGTTGACGGCGGACCCGGTGTTCTCCTGGACGTTGGACCGCGCCGGGGCGGAGGTTCCGCTGGATGCGTTTCCGTGCGAGCCAATCGCGCAGTTCCGGGTGTGGCGCGCGGTCAACCCGCAATCCCCTGAAGGCACCTCGTGGGAAGCGCTGACCAACTGGAGTCCCTGGACGAAGAGTCCGACCATTGATCGTTCCTCGCCGGTATATGACCGTTACAATCGCCAAACCACCTTGGACGAGGTGCTGCGCAACCAACTGCGCGGCGGCGATCTGCTGATGATCACCATTGCAGGCGCGGATGAGGCGGGCAATGTGCAGCCCATTGCAGTTGCTGCGGGCGACACCCTGCCCAATCGCTTCTGGCTTGACAGCGACCCGTATTACCGCCTCGACAGCCGCACTTGGTATGTGCCGGATTCGCTGGTGCGGCTCGACACCTCAGTGCAGGCGCGTTTCTGGTACAACCGGCGCCCGGCGCCGCCGCTGGAACTACTCAGGATAGACCCCGGCGAACGTGATTTCGGCGCAAGCACGCGCATTCCCATCGTGCCGGCGGAAAACTGCGATGAGCGCATCGAGGCGGAGTTCACCATCGCCATGGAATATGCCGGTGACCTGGATCCACGCCAGTTGCTGGCTTGGTGGGAGTTGTACGAGGACAACCGCAAGGTGGCTGAGGGCCTGACGTGGTATCGCGAGGGGAGCAACGTGGTGAAGTTGCGTATCCCCCACGATATTCTCATGCTGGGCGGCCAACTCTACACGGCCCGCGAAAACGAAGAAGGGTATCTCACCGGGTTGCGCGAGGGCGGCGCCGATTTCCTGAACCAGTCTCCGGCGCGTTGCGGCTGTGTGCCGGACCGGCTCGGTGATGACGGCGCGGTTTACGGGGTCGATCCATCCTGCCCGGGCGACGCGCCGGACCAGCGATTCCGGCGGCGGGATGTTCATTATCTATTCAATGTGCGCGCCGCATATTACGACAGGCCCGACATCTTCAACCCGAATGTCGTGCCGCTTTATGCGGATCAGACGCCGGCTTCGGTGCAATTCACGGTGTTTGTGCCGGGCGACCTGCGCGATGAACAGCCCATTAAGGTCTATACGCGTGAATGATCTGGCAATAACAGTTGCGGTTTGACGGGACATGTTGTTAAATAGTGCATGAAGCGCGCACAAACAAGGGGCGGGAGGCGATAGGCGTCTCCTGCCTCGGATGAGAGAGAGGCGGAGCCGACGGAAGGGCGCCCAGGACATGGCATATGCAGCGGGGCACACCGCATTCCCGGCGCGCAGCGCCAGCAGGGGGCTGGCCGTAGTGTTGGCGATTGCGATGCTGACGGGCTGCGGCGGCGCCGGGCGCGACGCTCCGAAAACACGCATCACCATTGACAGCACGCCCGAACAGGGCGCGCAGGTGCTTCTTGACGGCGTCGAATGCGGCGTGACCCCGGTGACTGTCGAGGGGGTGCGAACGGGGTGGGTGGATTTGCTGGTGCGCAAGGAGAACTATCGGCGCGCCACCGAGCGCATCCTGGTGAAAG
>CAZLII010000086.1:0-10674 GCA_964559065.1 uncultured Nitrospirales bacterium
CGCCTTCCCCTTCGCCTTCCCCTTCGCCTTCCCCTTCGCCTTCCCCTTCGCCTTCCCCTTCGCCTTCACAGGGTTCAAGACTGCCGGGGCCGGGGGCAAAACCGTCTTCGGAAAAACAATCCACGTGATAGGCCCCATAATTGAAGAATTGGATAAGCCGGAGCAACTCGGAAATGCTGATGGACCAATTCTGCGGATTGTAGTCGGAATCATGCGGATGGCAACTTGTGTCGCCTGTTCCTGGCGCATAACCATCTTCCGTACCAGGCACGCAATGCAGCGCCCCGGTATTGTAGAACTGAATAACGCGCAACAGTTCCGACAGGCTGATTTGTCCGTGCGGCGGGCTGTAATCCGCGCTGTGCGTCACTGTTTCGGCCCCTGCCATCGGACTTATGGCTGAAAACGCCAAGAGTACGGCCCAAATGATCAGTCGAGAGTTCATCCGGTTATTCCCCCTTCTGGGATAGATATGGAAATGATTTCCCAAGAATCTACACTTTTCACTGGCTATTAGAAAGCCCCTTGCGGAATGAATGCAATCAAAAATATTATATCATAAGTTGGGAAGTTTTCTCGCGCGCCCGATGCAGCCTGCACTGCGGAGCGCGCCCTGAAATCGAAGTCATGTTTGCGTGTGATCCCCCGTCCGCGTATCCCGGCTGTCAGTCACCGAAGCGGGGCATTATTCGATGGGAATCAGAATCTCGTTGCGGCGCATGTACGGCGGCGTCCAGGGAGGATTGTACTGCGCCACTGCCGGCGCGCCTTTGGCCGTGAGGCCTTCGCGTGCGATCGCGGCATCCAGTCTCGCCGTCAGGCGCTTCGCGCGGCCTTTGGTCGCATAGCCTCCGAACCGGTATGCCGCATAGCGGCTTCCCGGAATTTCCCGGAGTGACACCTTGTCGTTCCTGGGTTGCGGCAGGGTGTCCAAGGTGTATTCCGAAGGCATAATGAAAGCGATGACATATGCGTCCGCCGCGCCCTGTCTTTCGTGCAAGACCGGCGCGGTCATGGCGATCTTGGCGGACTGTTCCGACAAGACCGGTGCGGTCATGGCGATGCCCGACTGGGTGGTGTTGTTGCCGAAAATATAGTCCGCCAGATGGCGGAACCCGTCGTAGAGGCTCTCCCGGTAATCACCATCCATGACGACCTCAGCCCTGATCTGCGGTGCATATTTACGCACCTCAAAATCCCTGGTCTTGCGCTCGACGGTGTATTTCGGGGTTTCGATGCCCCTGGTGTCCCGATATCCCACGGCGGTCCAGACGCCCAATAATACAGCAACGATAACGCCGGCGACAGCCATAATCACTTTCCCTTTGCCCATTGCTCACGCCTTTATGTTGGGAGACTCAGCGTTGAAAACAATCCGCACGTTCGAAGCATTCCGGCCAATCCGTTTCATCGGCCTTGGGAAAGACCCTGCGCCGTCAGTCTGTTGGAATATGCCCGTAATGGCGGCCCAGCCAGTAGCCCAGCAGGAAATCGTGGCCGTTGTACTCGATGGGGGCGTCAATGGAGCGGTCTTCGCCGGGCGCATAGGGGTCCATCACCCAGGCCGACCAGGATTTTGCGCGGCGGTCCACGGGGATCGGCTGGTCCTTTTCGGGTTCGGGGCTTTGCGGCGCGGGATCGTAGGTGAAACCGAACTGCTGCGCATACGCGGCGATGGTGTCCTGATTCCACTTCATGTCCAGTGGAAACCATCTAAGCGTGTCAATGGCCGGCGCGACGCCGGAATCGTCGTCGAGGTATTTCGCGGCGAGAAAGGCGTAGATGGGGTTGGCTTCGGGTTTGACGCCGGGAAATTTGTCGCTGCCCGCCCACATGCGGCGGAATCCGGCGAGGTAGTGTTCGCGCAGGGCGGGGTCGGTCTCCAGACGCAGCAGGTTTTCATAGGCCAGAAACAGCAATACGTCATCGGAATGATTGACAGCGCCGCGCCGGGTCGGATTCAACAGCAGCCGCGCCATCACGGCCAGTTCCGCGTAGCCCTCATCCACCGCATACTGACGATAGAGCGCGTCGAATCGGTCCTCGCCCGTCACCTGATGCGTCACTTTCAGCGCCTGAAGCCACAACAGCGCGTTCATGCGCTCCAAACGGCGCACATACGCGGGCGTGTAGTTGCCCCACCGCGTGGGCTTGCCGTCCGCATCCACAATGCGCAGGTTATTTCCCAGAATATGGTCCACCAACGCCGCCGCATCGGCGGCGATCAGCGCCTTCTCCGCCTCGTCCGCCGCAAGCGCATGCGCGAGTGAGAAGCCGAACATCACGCCGTCCACCTGGTCGCTGCTCACGTCGCCGCGCCAGCGGTATCGCCCGCAGGCCGAATCGCGCCAGATGCCGTCGTCCGCCAGCGGGCGCTCCTTGGGCCACACGGCGCGGGCCAGGAGGCCCGGCACGCCGCTCACCGTGCACAGCAGGTGCAGTGCGCGGATGGCCTCGCTGACCGCCGCCCGGTCTTCGGGCGCGCCGGTGACGGCGTATTTCATGGACAGCGTTCCCAACCGGATGCCGGTCATGTAGGCGTTATCCGGCATGTTGTAGTCAATGAAGTCGCGGGCCGGCGTCGGCAGTTTCAGTTTGCACAGCGCCTGGCCGTCGAGGAGAAAGCGCGCGCGCATGTCGTGCTCGAAAACGGCTTCCTTTTTGGAGAGGGACAGGCCGCCTTCGGCGGCGACGACCATCACCAGAATTGCCATGCCGGTATTGATCATGATTCGACCCTTTCGTTATGTGTCGGATACCGCGCACGGCCTTCGCGGAAAAATGTGGGGATGCTATTCCATTTTTTCCAGCGGCGGCTCAAAATGGTCGCGCTTGATGCCCCCCTTCACCGCGGTCGGCGCAGCCCACTTGACGCCGTTGTAGATGACCTTGAGAATGTGCTCGTTGTAATAGATGGGGATGGTTTCGTGGCCGGGGCGGAAGTAGAAAACCTTGCCCAGCCCGCGATGCCAGCAGCAGCCGCTCCGGAAAACTTCGCCGCCCTGGAACCAACTGATGAAGACCAGTTGGTCCGGCTGCGGAATGTCGAAATGCTCGCCATACATCTCCGCGCGTTCGAGTTCGATGTACTCCGGGACCCCGTCCACAATCGGATGCGCGGGGTCCACGACCCACAACCGCTCTTTTTCGCCGATGCCCTTCCATTCCCGCCATTTCAGCATGCAGCCCGTGCCCATCAGCCGCACAAAGGGCTTGGACAGGTGGCCGGAATGCAGCACCACGAGGCCCATGCCCTCCAGCACGCGCTTTTGCACCCGCGCCGCATTTTCATCCGTCACCTCGTGGTGCGCCATGTGGCCCCACCACGTCATCACATCGGTATTCTTCAGAATCTTGTCCGTAAGCCCCTGGTCCGGATCGGACAATTCGGAGACATGCACCGACGCAATGCCCGGCTGTTTCTTCAGGTATTGCGCGATCTGACGGCCCATCCCCTTCGGATAGACCTTTTTCACCGCCTCGTGCTGCCGCTCATGCACGCCTTCATTCCACACCGTCACCCGAATGCCCTTGTCCATGCCGCGCCCTTTCATGATACTGCGTTATATCAACCGTTCGCTTCGGGTATCGAAGCGAACACCATTCTAAGGGGACTTCCCACCGCAAGCAACTTCCCGTGCCGGGCCGACATGGCGCGGTCGGGGAGACCAGCCGCAAGGAGCAATGATCGCGATTCAGGGGGATAAACGCCCATCGGAGCGCGAGGGGGCCGGGCTAGAACGTGTACCCCAGGCCGAGACTGAGCATGTTCGTGCCTTCATTGCGGCGGCCGATGTTGGCGTTGGAGATGTGCTCGAATTTGAGGGACGAGTGGAAGTTCTTCTTGCATTTGTATCCCACGCCGACGCCTGTCAGGAAATTGAAGTGCGAACTGTTGCCCCGGATGCGGGGATAGTTGCCCATGGGATGGGCCTCGGCCTCGGCGTAGAAACCCCGGTACTCGTTCTTGAGCACATAGAAGCGCAGAACGGTGCCGACCCCTGCGGCAAAGACGGTCTTGTCCTTGTGCTGTTCATAGACCAGCAACGGCAGGAGGCGCAGTCCGGCGGTCAGACGACCGGTCACCGGCACTTCGTATTCCACCGTGATGGTTCCCATCCAGTCGTCTTTGCGATTGCGCTTGTTCGTGTGCAGTCCCGCCGCGCCGGTCACTTCCACGCGCCACATGGCGTCTTCAAAACGCAGAACCTTGTGAATTCCCCTTTTTTCCGGCTGGTTTTCCGCATCCAGTGCAATGTCCGGCGGCGGCGCGGGAACTTGCGCGGAGGTCTCTTCGGGAGCGGCGTCCTCCGCCCAAGCCGCCGCACACAACCCCAGCACCACAAACAGTCCTGTCAGCATCCACCACGTTTTCATGCGCACACACCTCTACACATTGCCAAGACGGTATAACATAATCCGGGCCGATGCGCTTCACTTGACACAAAACCCACGCAACAGTCCCCGGCAGCCATCGGCGCGCAGTATGCCACAAGACCGTTCTAAAAATCCTGTTGGCGTTTGCCGGGGCCGGCATGCCATGATGCACGGGGATGCTTGAGTCGCAGGAATGCATTTTTTCCATGGACTTGGCGGACGATGTGGACAATATGGAAAAAGAAGCGCCGGAAATTGGCGCATCATGAACATGCGCATCGCATTTGTTGATTTGATGTTCTCGTGGCCGCCGCTGGGCGGGGCGGACGTGGACCTGTTCCATGTCGTGCGCGAATTGCGCCGCCTGGGGCGCGAGACGCATGTCTTTGTCGCGCATGATCCCGGCGGCTGGGACCGCGGCATGGTATCGCCGGACACCATGCCATTCCCGGTGACCCGGCTGGACTTCCCCAGGAGCGCGCTCGATGCGCCGCGATGCGCCGCCGCATTCCGCGACGCGGTGGACGGATGGCGCCCCGACGCCGTCTTCGTGTGCGACGGGTTCTTTCTCAAACCGTACATCATCCTGGCACTGGCGCATTATCCCATCGCGCTGCGGTACTACGCCTATGAGATGGCGTGCCACCGGGACATCCTGCGCTTTAAGGACGGCGCGCCGTGTCCGAACGCCTATCTTGAAACGCCGGAGGTCTGCCGTCGTTGTGCGCTGGAATCCCTGGGGCCGCGCATTCGGCGCGGCGCGACGGATGCCTGGGCGCGGGAATACCTGGCCGCGCGGGCCTATGCGCCGGCATACCGCGCCACCATGCTGGAGTCGTTACAGCGCGTGCGCGCGGCGGTGGTGTCGAATGAAACCATGAAAGACCTTGTCGCGCCGTATTGTCCGGAAGCGTTTATCATTCCCGGCGGCGTGGATGTCGCAGCGTTTTCAGCGATGCCGATGCCGACGGGGGATGCCCCCCGCGTAATCTTGATGCCGGGCCGCGCGGAGGACCCCGCGAAGGGGGCGGCATTGCTGCGCGAGGCGGGCGCGATGCTTTGGGAACGCCGGCAGGACTTCCAAATCCTGGCGACCATGCCGGAGGATACGCCGAAAACGCCGTGGTTCCGCCCGGTGGGATGGAAACCGCGCGAAGCACTGATCGCGCTGTACGGAGCGGCAAGCATCTGCGTGATTCCAAGCCTTTGGGAAGAGCCATTCGGGTTGGTGGCACTGGAAGCGATGGCCTGCGGCCGCCCGGTGTGCGCGGCGCGGACCGGCGGCCTCGCGGACATTGTTGTGGACGGCGAGACGGGGCTGCTTTTTGATCGCGGCGACACCGCCGACCTTGCCCGCTGCTTGGAACGGTTGCTGGAGGATCCGGCGCTGGCGGCGCAAATGGGCGCGGCGGGCCGCCGCCGCGCGGAGACGGAATACGCCTGGGACCGCGTCGTGGCCCGGTATTATCCGCCGGTGCTGGCGCGGTTGCAGTCGGGCGGGGAGCATTAGATGGTGCGATTGGCGTTTGTGGATTTGATCTTCTCGTGGCCGCCCAACGGCGGCGCAGACATTGATTGCCACCATGTCATCAGCGGTTTGCAACGCGCGGGACATGATGTTCATCTCTTTGTCGCGCATGAACGCGAATCCACCGAACGCGGCCGGGTGGACCCCGCTGATCTGCCGTTTCCGGCGACCCGGCTCGATTTCACGCGGCGCACCTTGCGCGCGGATCGCGTCGCCCGCGCATTTCAGGAAGCGGTGGACGCCTGGCGGCCCGATATTGTGTTTCTGATGCACGGCTTCGCCCTGAAACCTGGTGTCGCGTTGGCCCTGGCCCATCACCGCACTGTCAGCCGCTACTATGCGCATGAACTCGCCTGCGCGCGCGACGCCCTCCGCTTCAAGGACGGCGCGCCCTGTCCCAACGACTATCTGCGCACGCCGGACCTGTGCCGCCGCTGCGCGCTGGACCATCAGCGGCAGGCCATCCGGCAATGGCGCTTCCGCACCTGGACCGCCGACTACCTCGCGGCCCGCGCCTATGCCCCGGCATACCACGCGCAGGTTTTGGCCGCGTTGCGGACCATGGACGCGGTCATGGTGTACCATGGGGCGCTGCGCACGCATCTTGAAGGACTTCACGACAACGTGCTGGTAATTCCCGGGGGCGTGTCCGTCACAGCGGTTGCGGCGCAGGCCGCCCCGGAAAAAGGCCCCGGCGATGAGAAGATCATTTTCATGTCCGGCCGCGCCGATGACCCGCTGAAAGGGCTGGACACGTTGCTGGAAGCCGGGCGCATTTTATGGGAACGCAGGCAGGACTTCGTGATTCTCGCCACGCATTTCGACGCCACCCTGCGCCGTCCCTATTTCCGCAGTGTTCCCTGGCGTGACCATGCAGGCGCGCTGGCGCTGTATGCGCAGGCCGACATCTGCGCTGCGCCCTCCATCTGGGCGGAGCCGTTCGGCCTTACGGCGGTGGAGGCCATGGCGGCGGGGCGGCCGGTTTGCGCCAGCCGCATCGGCGGCTTACAGGACATCGTGCGCCACGGCGAGACGGGATTCCTGTTGTCGCCGGGCGACGCGCCGGAATGGGCCAAGGCATTGGAGATTCTGCTGGACAACCCGGCGCTGCGCCGCGAGATGGGCGCCGCCGGGCGGCGCGTGGCGGAAACGGAGTATGATTGGGACCGCGTCATCGCGCGGCATTACCTGCCGCTCCTGGAAAGGCTTGGATCATGAGCAAAACGCTTCGCATCGGCGCGCTGTACAGTCGCGGGCCGCATTTTCCGCGCATGCTGCAACAACTCCGAGAAGCGCATCCCGACGCGCATATCACCGCCATCGTGCCCCCGGAATATCCGCGCGACGCGCTGGAGGGCTTGGCGGATGCCGTCGTGGTCACGGCGCAAAACGCCCAGGCGGGCGGGAACTGGAAGACGGCATTCGCGGTCCTCGGCCAGATACGCGCCGGGAAATACGCTCACTTCGTGGTGATGTTCGACAGCCTCAAGTTGCGGCTGCTCGTCGCAGGCAGCGGCGCGGCGTCTCGCTACTGCCACACCGTGGACGGCCGCGTCATCCCGCTGTCCCGCAACCCGCTGCCGGCGCTGCTGCGCGCGCTCGCGCGCTCCGTGCGCGGGCACATCACCTATGCCTATATCCGCTGGGTGGTCTATCACCGGCCCGTGGAGAAGTCGTAGGGAAATGCGGAGAAAAAGGGAAATGCCGTCAAAAAACACAGGACCAATAGGACCTATGGGACCAATAGGACAGGGACACCAAATCCCATTCCCGCCATTCTCCTTCTTCTGTGTCCTATAGGTCCTATGCGTCCTATATGTCCTATTCTTGACCGCGCGCACATTCTTGCAGACGCTCCCCCGCGCATTGCGCCAGTCTTGGGGACCCCCTACGCCAATTGATTCAGCGGCACCGCCTCGTCAATCAACATGATGGGGATGTCGTCGCGGATGAGATACATATACGCGCCGTCCTGGCGCACCAGCCCGCCATCCGCTTTTTCGGTGATGGTTTCGCCGGCCCGGTTCTTCAGCGTTCCGGCCGCGATGGCGGCGTTCACCCGCGTCATCAGCGCCTCATCGGCCGGCGTCACCGGCGTTTTGTTTTCCGGGCAGACCAATATCTTCAACAGTTCCGGATCCACCATTTCACAACGCTCCTTGTTTTGACAGGTTCCCGCCTATTGTACCCGAGGCGACATTGTATCCAAAAAACCAAGGTTCCGCGCATGACCTCGCGGGGTCAGGAGTCCGCATGGCCGATCAACTGTTGAAAGCGGGGATGGGAGCGTATCGCCTCCAGACCCGGCGCGTTGGCGAACTGCTCGCGCAGGGCCGGGTCGCATGCGGCGGCGCGCTCCAGCGCGGCGATGGCCTCCCCGGCGCGGTCAGGATGACAGACGACGTAAAACATGCCCAATTGGAGATGGCCTTCCGGGCTGCGGGGTTCCAGGTCCGCTCCCAGTTTCAATTGCGCCTCCGCATCGGCGAGGCGGCCGCGCTTCGCCAGCACCCCGCCAAGCATGAAGCGCGCGGGCGTCCACATCGGCATGAGACGCACGCATCGCTGAAGGCTCTTCTGCGCCGTTTCCAGGTCTTTGTCTTTGAAAGCGCGCAGCGCCGTTTCCCATTCGCGTTTCAGCCGCGACATGCGCATGCGGCTCGTGCCCCATTGATACAGCAGGAGCAGCGCCAGAATGCCCAAGCCGATGAAAACTCTGTTCATTGTGACAAGCCCTTTCGGATGCAAAGCATAGCCGAAAACGCGCAGACAGCGCATGTTTCTCCCTTTGCAGCGCCGAGTGCGCTATACTGTCGCCCGGTTTGGGATGGTGATAGGTCATGAATCAACATCGGTGGATATGGCTGGCGGCCCTGCTGGCGGCGGCCCTGGCGACGGCGTTGGCCGCCGTGCGGCATACCGGGGGCGCCCGCGACCGGCTGCTGCCGTCCCCCGAAGACGCCGTCGCGCAGGCGATAGCCCTGCTGGAGGCAGACCCGATGGCCGCGCAGCGGGAAACGCAGAGCGCCGTGCGCACCGCCGCTGTGTATGCCGAACGCGGCCTGATTGCCACCGCGGAGGCATGCTACGCGCTCGCGCTGCAATACCATCGCGAAGACAATCCGCCCGCCGCCGAGGCGCTGTACAAGCGCGCCATTGCGCTGCGACCCGACTGGAACCGCCCCTATGTGGGCTTGGGCGGACTTCTTGGCCGCCACACCTTCGGGCGGAACGAGGAGGCCACAGAGGCGCTGGAGCGCGCCATCGAGATTGACCCCGAGTGGGCGCGCCCCTACAACATCCTTGCAATCATCCTGCGCATGGAAAACCGCCTGGAGGAAGCCGAGGAGGCGGCGCTCACTGCGCTGCGCCTCGACCCGGAAGACATCGCCTCCAACAACAACTATGGCAACCTGCTGCTGGCGCAGGGAAGGCTGGAAGAGGCGGAGCAGTATTACGTCAAAGCCACGGAACTCAACCCCGACCACCCGAAGCCCTATTACAATCTCGCGTGCTTGCACAGCCTGCTCGGACATCCGGAGGCCGCCATCGAATACCTGCGCGAATCCATCCGGCGGTCATCCATGTTGCGCGGCGATTCGGTTTTCGATCCACACCTTGACGCCATCCGCGATCATCCCGAATTTCAGCGGCTCATATATGGGGAAGAAGAATCCGATTCCGAATGACGCCAAATCGTTCTTTTTCCGTTTGGCAACCGTCCCACGAAAAGAAATGAATGACATGCCAGTGTCACATCGGCGTAATGGCGTGAATTGTCAGGTCATGCTATGCTGTATGCTGTTCGGTTAAAGCGGGCCGGCACAGATAAGGAACAGAAGGATGGAAGCATGGCATTTAGCGCTGGGGGTGGTCGTTGTGCTGTTGCTGGCGCCTGCGATCATCTACAACCGTTTCGTGCGTTTGCGTAACCACTGCGCTGATGCATGGTCCTGCATTGATACTGAACTCAAGCGGCGTTACAACCTTATCCCCAACCTGGTGAACGTGGTCAAAGGCTATGCAGCGCACGAAAGGGCCGTGCTGGAGGAGGTCACGCGGCTTCGGCAGCAATGCGTGGCGGACACAGGTACGCCGACACACCAGGCTGGCACGGAAAACCAACTGGTCGGCGCGCTCCGGCGCATGTTTGCCATTGTGGAGCGCTACCCCGAACTCAAGGCCAGCGACAATTTCCTCAAACTCCAGCAGGAACTCGCCATCACGGAGGACCGCATCCAGGCCGCGCGCCGTTTCTACAACGGCAACGTCCGTGAATTGAACAACGCCGTCCAGAGTTTTCCTTTTAATCTCTTCGCAAAAATCTTCGGATTTGACGCTGCGGAATTCTTCGAGATCGAAGACGTTCGCGCGCGCCAGGCCCCGGATGTGAACATCTAGTGCCTTATCGGTCGTTTTCTATTATCAACACATGCTTGTCCAAAATAGACTGTTGGGAATCCAAATCACATGTTTCAATAACCTTGAAAATACCATCGAATCGGGGTAACGCCAAGGGCTTTTCCCACAGGCAAACCTGCCTTGAAAATTCCCGCATTTTCATCGTTAACGGGAGAGGCGAAGCCTTATGTTTGACTGCCTTTGTCATTTCGAGGGAGCATAGCGACCGAGAAATCCTGGCCTGTGGTGAAGATTTCTCGCTACGCTCGAAATGACAACATTTTGCTTGAAATGACAACGCTGCCTTGAAAATTTCCCGCATTTTCATCGTTAACGGGAGAGGCGAAGCCTTATGTTTGACTGCCTTT
>CAZLII010000087.1:0-10670 GCA_964559065.1 uncultured Nitrospirales bacterium
CTCTTTTGCTGTCGGGGGCAGATACCTGAGGAAGCAGCATGACCGCGCCTATTCGTGCTCCTGTGACCGGGTCTTTGCGACCGGCGAGACATTCCAGGGGGTGGGTGTTTCGCCTGCGTTTGGCAATGCGGCGGCAAAGTTGTTGCGATACAGCATTCGGCGGTCGCGGTCGAAAATCTCGATGGCGGTCGGCACAATGCCGATGATCTGGTCGGCGGCGTCCGCGAGCAGGTCGCTGTTTTCAGAGCGCACCGCGTGCATGTGGCGCATGAACGCCAATACGCCGTCGCGGCGGCCGTGGGCGTCAAATATCGGTTGCACGCTGAAGCGGAACTGGGGCGCGCGGTTTTTCGCCGAAATCAGGGTTCCCTCGAAGAAACTCGGCTGGGTGGAACGCTTTTGACGCACGGCGCGGCGCACCTGCGCTGCCGTGTCAGTCTCGCACAAAATGGCGAATTCCTTGCCGTTCAGCGATTCCATGGGCATGCCCAGTTCCCGCGCAAAGGGGTGATTGGCCATCGTGATGGCCCCCTCCGCGTCAAGCATGACAAACGGGCGGTCCATCAGGTCGGCCATGGCGCGCTGTCGCCGCCGTTCGGCGGCGACATCCTCGCGCATCCGCTGCGCCCAGTAGGCGCCGATGTGCCGGTGGTGGCGGTCCTGCTGCTCCAACAGGATTTCCAGGAGTTCGGCGTCGCTCAGCCCCCGCACTTTCCCCGCACAGGCCTTGGCCACCGCATCGCGGAAAATGCGCACCTGTTCCAGGATTTCCTCGAGGCCGCCGCCCAACGCCCGCATCCCTTCGGAGAGCATCGCCACCCACTCGTGCGTGCGGTCGGTCTCGCCCCGAAGATAGTCCGCCTCGCTTTGAAGCCACGCCCGGAGAAACGGCTTGCTCTGATCAATATAGATGGGTTTCTGTGCGGCCAGCACGGACTCGCACAACTCGTCCATGTGCGATTCAATGTGGTCCGCCAACGTCAGGCCCGCTCTTGTGACCATCTCTGTCTCCGGGTATTCTTCACCTTCCGTCTCTCACGCGCCGCCGAATCCGAACTCACCGGCGAACGCTTCGCACACATGGTCCCAACATTTCCCTGCATTACGCTACCACGATGGCGCAATATGGTCAAGTCCTTTCCCGCAAGAATAATCCGAACAGACAGATTGGGATGCTTGGCCCGTGTCGGTGGATGGTTCCCCGCTTTCCCGTCCTTCCTTGCGGGCAAGAAGCGAAAGATCGGGGTGACGACCAGAAGGGCGCGAGTGGGTAAGGCATGCCACACGACATGAGCGCTTGCCGCCGCCACGATGAATGTGCTTTAGTATGGGCTTGCATGGTGTGCGCCGGGGTTTCCTGCGGCAGGCATTGTCCGTTGCCAAGAACCAGCGAGGTCGTGATGTTTCCAACACCTACTGACAAACAAATTGAAAGCGCCTATGCCCACGCGAAAGCAACTTACGCAGCCTTCAGCGTTGACACGGATCACGCCTTGCAACGCCTGGCCGCCATCCCCATATCGCTCCATTGCTGGCAGGGCGACGATGTGGGCGGATTCGAGTCGCAGACGGCGTTGGACGGCGGCGGCATCCAGGCGACAGGCAATTATCCCGGCAAGGCGCGAACACCTGATGAATTGCGCGCGGACGCGGAAAAGGCGTTCAGCCTCATCCCCGGCCGGCACCGCTTCAATATCCACGCCATGTACGCGGAGACCGGCGGGAAAAAGGTGGACCGCGACGCCCTGGAACCCGCCCATTTCGCCGCGTGGATTGACTGGGCCAAGGCAAAGGGCCTGGGCATGGACTTCAACCCGACCTGCTTCGCGCACCCCAAGGCCGACAGTGGGATGACCCTCGCGCATGCGGACCCCGCCGTGCGCCGCTTCTGGATTGACCACTGCATCGCATGCCGCAAGATCGGCGCGGCCATGGGCCGGGCGCTCGGAACGCCCGCCGTCACCAACATCTGGATTCCCGACGGCATGAAGGACATCCCGGTGGACCGCATGGCCCCGCGCGCGCGGCTGCGCGACGCGCTGGACGCCGTGCTGGCCGAACCCATTGACCCGGCGCACAACCTGGACGCCGTGGAATCAAAACTTTTTGGCATCGGCTCCGAAAGTTACGTCGTCGGCTCCCATGAGTTCTACATGGGCTATGCCGTGCAGAAAGGCGTCCTGCTCACGCTGGACGCCGGGCACTTCCACCCGACGGAGAGCATCGCGGACAAGATTTCTTCGATGCTGCTCTATGTCAAGGAACTGCTGCTGCATGTCAGCCGGGGGGTGAGGTGGGACAGCGACCATGTGGTGATCCTGTCGGACGAGTTGCGGGCCATCGCCGAGGAAATCATCCGGCACAACGCCACGGACCGGGTGCATATCGGGCTGGACTTCTTCGATGCCAGCATCAACCGCATCGCGGCCTGGGTGACCGGCACGCGCGCCATGATCAAGGCGCTGCTGATTGCGCTATTGGAACCCACGGACACGTTGCGGACGCTTGAACAGGATGGCGACTACACGGCGCGGCTCGCCCTGCTGGAGGAAATCAAGACGCTGCCGTTCGGCGCGATCTGGGACTACTATTGCCTGAAACAGGGCGTTCCCGCCGGCTCGGCGTGGATAAACGAAGTGAAACAATACGAGAACAACGTGCTGTCGAAGCGAAATTGAAGACAAGCGGCGGGTTCCGCTTCGCTCCACTCACCCTACGACTCAAGACTTCTTGTCCCTTATGTCTTCACTGTCCGTGCTGTCCTTGTTGTGCCTGTTGCAACCCTGTTTTTTCGGCGATAGAATGCCCACATCGAATCACCAAAGAAAGGGCGGGTCATGCACGCGATACCGGGTATTTGCGGATTGTTGGCCTTGATGTTGGCGGGGCATATGTTGAACGCGGGGGCGCAGGAGGCCCCCGGGGATGCGCCGCCGTTGCAGGCGGGTTTTGCGCGGGCGGATATCACGCCGCCCGTCGGCGCGCAAATCCCGGGCGGCTTCAACAAAAACATCTCCAAGGGGGTGCGCGACCCGCTGTGGGTCGAGGCGGCGGTGTTTGTCAATGCCTCCACGGCGTTGGCGGTGGTGGGCGTGGATACGCTGATGATCCCGGATGATGTGGTGGCGGAGGCGCGGCGCGAAGCGGAGCGCCTCAGCGGCATCCCGGCGGCGCACATTCTCATCGCCGCCAGCCACACGCACAGCGGCGGACCCGCCGTGGACTGCCTGGGGTCGGAACGCGATCCCGCCTATTGCCGCACACTGGCGCAACAGACGGCCCAGGCGGTGGCGGAGGCGCGGCGCAACGCAGTCCCGGCGCGGGTCGGCGCGGGGCTGGGCTATGAGGACTCGGTGAGTTTCAACCGGCGCTTCCGAATGAAGGATGGGTCCGTGCGCACGCACCCCGGCAGGATGAACCCCGATATCGTCGAACCGGAAGGGCCGATGGACCCCGATGTGGCGGTCATCGCCGTGGAAAGCGCGGAGGGGGAATTGCTGGGCTGCATCGTGAATCACGCCCTGCACGCCACGGTCGTCGGCGGGTCGGAGTTTTCGCCGGACTGGCCGGGTTACATGCGCCAGACCATCCGGGGCGGCATCGGGCGCGAGATCGGCGTGGTCTTCCTGAACGGGGCCTGCGGCGATGTGACCCAGGTGGACAACCGCAACCCGCGCGCGCCGGAATTCGGCGAGGCGTGGGGACGCCGCATCGGGGCCATCCTGGGCGCGGAGGCGCTCAAGGTGCTGGCGCGGATGGAATACAGCGCCGACGCGCCGCTCGCCGTCGCGGTCGAGACGCTTCAGTTGCCGATCCGTGACTTGAGCGAGTCCGACGAGGCGCTCGTGGCGCGCGAGACCCCGGCATCGGGGCTGGGCGCAAGCCAGAACGAGTCCTACCTGCGCGAGGCGGCGATGGTCCGCGCCATGAAGGCCGCGTCCCCGACCGTGCCGGTTGAAGTGCAGGCCATCCGCATCGGGTCCGCCGCCATTGTGACCAATCCCGCGGAATTCTTCTGCGCGCTGGGTCTCGCCATCAAGGCCGATTCCCCCTGGCGGCCCACGCTGGTGGCCGAACTCGCCAACGGCTACGTCGGCTATGTGCCCACCGCCGAAGCCTTTGGCGGCGGCTACGAAGTGCGCACCGCCCGCAGCAGTTTCCTCGACCCCATTGCGGGCGGCGAAATCGTCGCCGCATCCCTTCGCGTGCTCCGCCGCCTGAACAACGAATAGCGCGGCAGGAAAGCCGGCAAGTTTTGGCGTACAGGCTTCAGCCTGTGAATGCGGGCGGAGACGCCCGCGCTCCCAGTTCTGGAGTACAGGCTTCAGCCTGTGATAAACGCGCGCAAGTTCTGGAGTACAGGCTTCAGCCTGCCCCTGCCTGGCGGGCGGTGCCTGCGCTTTTGTGTCGGACATGTCGGACATGTCGGACATGTCGGACACGTCGGACACGTCGGACCGACGCCTTCAGCAATGCCTCCACCTGCGACATTCCTCAGATCGGTGGGTTCCGCTGGCGCTTCACCCACCCTACCCACATACATATTCAGGTTATGCCGCATCTTGCCGCCGGTAAAGCGCATTTTTCTTGCGCGGTGGGGGGGGGGGTGCTATACTTCGCGGTTAATATGGCCGGGGTCGGCGGGGCGGAACGGCATGGGCCGGGATTCGCGGACGGCCGGACCGGCGGCAGCGGGTTGCTTATCACACGACGAAATGTCGGAGGATGATTCAGACCATGCGGAAATATGGAATCGGGTTATTGTTGATGGCTTTTGTGGCGGCATATGCGGCGGGCGCGGCGGCGCAGGCGGGCGGCCGCGCTGCGCAGGGGACGGGGGAGCAGGGCAACACGCCCCAGTACAAGATCGGGGTGGTGGACATGCAGTTCGTGGTGGCGGAGTATGACAAGCGCAAGCAGCGCTACCAGGAATTGCAGGCCGAGGTGGACCGGCTCCAGACAGAGATTGACCGGATGTCGCAGGAAATCGAAAAGGCGAAGCAGGATTTCGAGGCGCGCCGGGCCACGATGACCCCGGAAGAACGGCTGGAACTGAAGAACAAGATTGACGCCGATTATGTGGTGTACCAGAGCGAATTGGCGCGCCGCCAGCGCTTGATTGACAACCAGGAGGAGCAGGTGCTGATCGAGGTGCTCAAGGACGTGGAGGGTGTCCTGGCCCAATTGGCGGCGGAGGAGAACTACCATTTGATCCTGAACGGCAGGGCGGGGCCGCGCGGCGCGGTCTTGTATCACAGCCCCACCATTGACATCACGTCGAAGGTGCTGGCGCTGTTGAACAAGCGCGCGCAGTGACCCATCGTGCGCCGCTTGTTGCGGCGACATATGGGTGAAATCGGGAGGTGCCGTGGTGCATTTGCCTTTATTACATCCCCCGGCGCTTCGCGCCACCCCCTTCCAAGGGGGATTGGCTTTGTTGTGGCCGGTCTCCAGACCGTGCCACGCCCGCGACCGAAGGCCTCCAAAACAACACTCCCCGGCGCTTCGCGCCACCCCCATTTGGAGTGCGCAAGCCTTGCTTGCGCTCTTGCTGCTGTGGCGCGGTTGGGAGACCGGCCACAACAGGGGGATATGGGAAAAAGCACTGCAACCCCGGAAAATTCACGTTATTAGGCTAGAATGTTAGCCTTCCCGCAAATTGTTTCGCGGCGGGCGGGAGAGTGAAAGGCCACAGACAGCATGGAAATGACAGTCGGCGAGATTGCGGCGTTGGTAGGCGGGGAGGTGGCGGGTGACCCGGAAGTCCGGATTCGCGGGGTGAACGGCATCAGGGAGGCACAGCCGGGGGACCTTGTTTTTGTGCGGGCTGCGCGGTATATGCCGTATCTGAAGACCACGCGGGCGTCGGCGGTGCTGCTTTCGGAAGCGGCGAAAGACTGCGCCATCCCCATGATTATCGTCGGTCACCCGGATTTGGCCTTCGCCCAGGTACTGCAGCGCTGGGAACAGGTGCAACTCATCCATCCCACGGGCATCCACCCCACGGCGGTCATCGCGCCGGAGGCGCGGCTGGGCGCGGAAGTCGCCGTGGACGCGCATGTCCGCATCGCCGAGGATGCGGTCATCGGCGACCGCGTGGTGCTCTATGCCGGGTGCTATGTGGGCCGGCGCGCCCGCATCGGCGCTGACACCGTGGTCTATCCCAATGTCGTGCTGCGCGAGGACACGGAAATCGGCGCGCGCTGCATCATCCACGGCGGGGCCGTCATCGGCGGCGACGGCTTCGGTTTCGCCCCGCTGGGCGGGCAGTGGATGAAGATTCCGCAGGTGGGCCGGGTGGTGATCGAGGACGACGTGGAGATTGGGAGCAATACGACGATAGACCGGGCGACCTTTGGGGAGACGCGGGTGCGCCGAGGTACGAAAATTGACAATTTGGTCCAGATAGGACATAATACCGTGATAGGCGAACACTGCGCCCTGGCCGGAATGGCCGGGGTTTCCGGCAGTGTTAATATAGGAGATGGCGTGCGCATCGGCGCGTCCGCCGGTATTGCCGGGCATCTTGACATCGGCGCGGGCGCCACGGTCGGCGCGCGTGCCGGGGTGCACAAATCGGTCGGGGCGGGCAAGGTCGTTACCGGCTATCCCGCCATCGAACACGAACTATTCCTCCGCGTGAGCGCCGCGCAGAAACAGTTGCCGGAACTGATCCGGCGCATGCGATCCTTGGAACGTCAGGTCCAGGCATTGGAAGAAAAACTCCATGAGCGACAAACAGAAGACGATTGCTAAGGAGGCGTCCTTTTCAGGCGTGGGGCTGCACACGGGCAGCCTGACCACGGTCACGTTCAAACCGGCCCCGTCGGACACGGGCATCGTGTTCTACCGGGTGGATTTGCCGGAAAAGCCGGCCATTCCGGCGGACATTGACCACGTCGTTGATGTATCCCGCGGGACCACCGTCGGCGTCGGCGACACCCGGGTGCATACGGTGGAGCACTGCATGGCCGCGCTGAACGGCCTGGGCATTGACAACCTCATCATCGAATTGGACGCCGACGAGATGCCCAACGGCGACGGGAGCGCGCTGCCGGTTATGAGCACGCTGCTGCGGGCGGGGCTGATCGAACAGGATGCCGAAAGGCAGTACATCATCGTGGACCGGCCGGTCTATTACCGGCAGGATGACGTGACCCTGAACGTGTTGCCGTCGGACGAATTGCGGGTGACGATGACCATCGCCTACGACCATGTGGCGATCGGCACCCAGTACGCCTCCTTTACCATCACGGAAGAGACTTTTCGCAACCAGATCGCGCCGGCGCGCACCTTCTGTTTCCTGCGCGAGGTGAAGATGCTCCAGGATTCCGGGCTGATCCAGGGCGGCAGCCTGGAAAGCGCCGTGGTCATCGGCGATGAGGCCATTCTCAACGACGAATTGCGCTTCCCGGATGAGATGGTGCGCCATAAAATCCTCGACCTCATCGGCGACACCTACCTGCTGGGCCGTCGCCTCAAGGGTCACATCATCGGCGTCAAGTGCGGCCACGAAAAGAACGTCCTGTTCTCCAAGCAAATCAAGAAATTCTACGGCAACGGCGCGGAGGCGGCCATCATCCGCGACTACAAGGTCTCCTCGCTGCGCCACAAGCCCGTGCTCGACGTGAACCAGATCATGAAAATGCTCCCCCACCGATACCCCTTCCTGCTGGTGGACCGGATTCTGGCCTTCGAGCGGCTAAAACGCGCCACGGGCATCAAGAACGTCACCGTCAACGAGCCGTATTTCCAGGGGCATTGGCCCGACATCCCGGTCATGCCTGGCGTGCTCATCATCGAGGCCATGGCCCAGGTGAGCGCGGTGCTGGTCTTTGGCGACAACGGTGAACCGAACGGCCAGGTGGCCTTTTTCATGGGGGTGGAAAAGGCGCGTTTCCGCCGCACCGTCGTGCCCGGCGACCAACTGGTCATCGAAACCGAAATGGTGCACTGGCGCCACAACGCCTACAAGGCCAAGGCGGTCGCCCTCGTTGACGGCACGGTCGCCGCCGAGGCCGTCATGACCTTCTCGCTCCTCGAAAACCCGGTCTGATCGGGGCCATCACACCGTCTTTGGCGGTGGTTTCGAGCATAACGATGCACAACACACGAACCCTGTCCTATGCCGCCCTGTTCACGGCCACCTGCGGGTGGTCGTTGTCGCCCGTATTCATCCGCTTCCTGAGCGGGGCCTATGACCCGTTCACGCAGGCGTTCATCCGCTACACGGGCGCGGCGCTGCCCCTGGCGGCGTATTCGCTCTATGCGCACCGCGCGGACCTCTTGCGCGCGCTGCGGCGGCCGCGCCCGACCATCGGCCTCGCGCTGGTGAACGCCACCATGCAGACCGCGTGGACCGTCGCAATCTACCACACCACGGCGACCACGGCCCAGTTGATGAGCAAGTTGCAGATTCCCTTTATCATCATCTTCAGTTACCTGCTGTTCAAGGAAGAACGCGCGGTGATCCGGAGTCCGTTGTTTCTCATCGGGGCATTCCTGGGCCTGTTCGGCGTGGCGGGCGTGCTGATGGACGACCCGTCCGCCCCGCTGATTCCGCAAGTGAATTTCGCGGTGCTATTGCTGCTTTACGTGGCGGTGTCGTGGTCCGTCTATGCGGTATGGGGCAAACACGCCGTGGCCGACATTCACCCCGTGCCGATCTTCACCGTGGTCGCGGTCTATACCACCCTCTACTTCGCCGTGCTGTCGGCCATCGTCGGCAGCCCCGGCACATTGGTCACCGCCGGCGCGGGGACCGATGCCCTCGCGCTCCTCTCCGGCACCGTGCCCATCGCGGTGGCGCACTGCACCTTCCTCTACGCGCAAAAACACCTTGGCGCGGCTTTCTGCGCCAGCATCATCATGCTCAACCCCCTGCTCACCCACCTCATGGCCCTCTGCCTCTGGCCCGACGAATACATGATCTGGGTTCAATGGCTCGGCGCCGCCCTCCTCATCGGCGGCAGTTTCATGGTCATCCACGCCGAACGCCGCACCGCCGCCGCGGCCCTCGCCGCCGGCGTTGACGGCCCCGCGAGTTGAATATCGATTTTTCATCACGGTACGACATTTTCCCGTGATGGTGGGTACCATGGCGCGCGCTGCGCGCCATTGCGCCCAACCTGCGGGTTGCGGCGGGCACGCAGGGGCCGGCCGCAAGGAATCATGGTCCGGCGAGTTGGTCGGGGGCGGGGGGGGGGGGGTCGGAGGGGCCGGTGGCATAGGAGAGGGGGTCGCGGAAGTTGGGGACGGCGGGGTTGGTGCGCTGGATGCGCCAGACGCCGTCTTTGTCGGTGAAGGTGAACCAGGCTTCGGCGCTTTCGGTGCGGGGGATGGAGACGATCTGGTCGGCGATGCGGCCTGCGGGGTCGCTCCAGGCGACGCCGGTGAGGGCGCAGTAGAGAAGGAGGTTGACTTCGCGGGTGGCGGCGTAGGGGTCGAAGTTCCAGCGGCGAATCTGGCGGTGCATGCGGGGGGTGCGGCAGCGTTCGAAGAACCACTGGTAGGCGCGGCGGACGTATTGGAATCCCCAGCCCTGGGCGTCTTCGTAGTCGGTGGCATAGAGGTCCATGACGCCGTCGAGGTCGCCGGCCTGGAAGGCGCGTTCCCACAGTTCGATGCGCTCGACGATGGCGCGCGCGACGGCCTGCTGGGTATCGTCCAGTCCTTCGTAGTCGGGCCACCAGGGCCTGGCCTCTTCCGGTGGCGCGGGGGTTTCCGGTATCGGCGCGCTCTGCACCGAGGGCAGGAGCGGACTGAGGATGGCTTCCTCGGCGATGCGGCTTTCCACCACGCTCAGCAGCACGTGTTCGCCGTAGTGGAGCACGCCCTCGAAAGGTTCGGTTTCGTTGGTGAGCGCGGTGACGGCATAGGCGAGGGTCTGGTCAAACGACGGGAAGGGGTCCACATAGCGCCGCTCCAGCACGCCCTCGGCAAGCACGAGATACTGTGGGTTGGGCGGGATGCGCCGCAGCACGGTGTAGGACACGTCGCCCTCGCGGAAGGGCCAGGTCAACTCGACGTTTTCGCCCTCGCGGCGGGCGGTGAAACGGCGCACGGGGGCGGGCGCGGTGTTCAGGGCGAAGCGTTGGGCGGCGAGCGTGTTCTCGCGGGTGTGCATGATGAAGATACCGCGCCCGACGACGCTGATGAAGGCGTCGCCCGCGCCGTCGGGGCTGCGGTAGGGTTCGAGGAGCCGCGCCCAGCCCTGGACGGAGTCCGCCGCGCCGGGCTGGACCAGCAGCGCGAACCCGCCCAGCGCCTCCTGCGGTGCGTAGGGCGCGAGGACGGGAATCCGGTACAAATCACCGCGATTGAGCACCAGTTCGGTGATCTGCCCGGGCCGTTCCACGCCATAGGCGGCGTGTATCAGGAGTCCTTCGTCCAGCGTGGCGTCGAGGTCGCGCAGGTTCCGGTGAAAATCCCTGGGATTGGCGGCGGCCCCAAGTTGATAGGCGACCTGCGCCTTCTTTTCCACAAAATCCTTGCGGGAAATCAGGCCGCGCGCGATCAGGTCGGTCATGGTGGGCAGGATCGCGGCGTCCCAATGCCGGCGCTGCGCGCCGAACCAGAGGTCGTCGTCCGGCGAAAAGGCGTAGACTGCCGCACCGCCCATCGCGCCGTTCAGGATCATCGCGCGGTAGAGCGCGCTGGGGATTTTCGCG
>CAZLII010000088.1:0-10662 GCA_964559065.1 uncultured Nitrospirales bacterium
GCCCTGGTGCCCGATGGGTTCAAAGGCGTAATCGCTGCGCCACAGAGGCACGGCGCGGCGCATGGTTTCGAGGTCGTTTCGGCGTCCGCCCGATGCGCAGGAATCAATGAGCATATCGGGGTGGCGCCGGCGGAGTTCGTCCCAGTAAGCGAGATAGCCCATGACGTGCTTGATCTCGGTGATGCCCTGGCGGTCCTCGGCATCATTGCCGCGCCAGTGGTTGAGCGGGTCCATGTTAAAGTCCTGCCGGTAGAGGTCAATGCCCTGCTCGGTAAGCAACGTGTCCACATGTTCCAATAGCCAATTCCAGGCATCAGGATTGCCGAGATTCAACAGGCCGCCATTCTTCCCGCCTAAAATCCATTCGGGATGATTCTCGGCGAGCCAGGTCCCCGTCGCCACGCGTTCCGGCTCGAACCATACGAGAATCTTGATGTTGTTCGCGTGGGCATGGGCGCTGATTGCCTTGAATCCATTGGGGAAGCGCGCGGGGTCCACCTCCCAGGTGCCCACCTGCGGCCAGCCCTTTTCCTGAATGTACCATCCGGCGTCCATCCACCAGTAGTCAATTGGGATGCGTTCCTCAAGATAGCGGTCAATGAACATGATCTGCTTTTCTTCATCGGTCTTAATCATTTCCTCATAGGCGCGCGAACTGCTGGCGAGCAGCATCGGTTTGGGCAGATGTCCGCCGGGCATAGGCATGCTGTGCGCCATCATCCAGCGCCGCCAAATGTTCTGCGAGCGGATGTAGCCTCCTTTCCAAAACTGAATCACGCACAACGGGCTGCGCACTTCTTCACCCGGCAACAGCGCAAAATGGGTCAGTTCCTGCCCTGCCCGGACGGACAACATTTTGCCGTCGTCGCGCGCAAATGCTGCGGCCCACTGTCCAGGCCATCCCACCACAACAATCGCGCCGTCGCCGCAGGTGGATTCAACGTTGAAATACGACATGTCGGTGTTGGTGGGACGCCCCCCTGCGGCGCTGATGCGGGTGACTTTCCCGGGTTCCAGTTTGGTCTCAAGGGGCGCATAGTCGCGTGCGCTGCACTGGCTGCCCACCGCGTGATGGAGTGTGAACTCACCAAGATCACCGCGCACCATGCGAATGTCGAGCGACTGGATGTTTTCAATGATGGGCGTCTTCCTGTCACCCGTATTGCGAAAGTACAATGTCCATTCGATTGTGGGATAATTCACGTATTCCACGGCGACGCACCGGACTTCGAGATTTGTCTTGGGGTCGTTCCAGACCAGTGCATGCTGGATGCGCGTATCGTCAAGTTCAACCCGATTGTGATGCACCGGCCATGAAGACAGCAGTTTCGCTGAATCGGTCCCGCCATATGTGAATGAAAACGGCAGGCGTCCAGGCTCGACAAGCACGGGCCCGCCCGGCATGGGCAGTTCGTCCAGCCAAACGACCTGGCCATCCTCGAGCGTCACCTTGGCATCGGCCCAATCGGCCTGATCACAAGAAATGCCGTCGCCGGCGTCGGAGATTTCCAGCACGAATTCCGTGGCGCCGTTGAGCGGGACTTCGATGGGAACGCCCGGCATCGTGCCTCGGAGCACTTCGGAAACATAGCGCTGTTCGTCGCCCACGGTGACTGAAAAGATAACGCTTCCCGTTCCACCTGAGGTGTGTTCATTGTTATCCACGCCGATGGCGGCGCTGAAGACCTTTCCAGGACGGTGCAACCGCACCAGGATGCGGCTGGGGGCATGACAGAAAAGGCCGGACTCGAACAACTGGTCACCAATTTTCAGCGGCTTGCCAAAACGCGCGTTCTTGAGGACAGGGTCATGGTTGGCCTGGACTTCAAGACCCGGCACAGGGAATTTGAAGGCATTGATCCCTTCAAAAGCCGCTGCCGCCCATTGGCGCGCAGTGACTAATTCGTCGGGGCAAGGCGTGAACGCATAAGCGGTTACTGCCGATACCAGGACAAAATGGGCAATGGTGAAGGCACACATTCCGTATTGCATGGCATTCCCTCCCAATCTCCACAGGTTGATATGTGGAAACATGCAAATCATTCTGCATCAGAGGGTCGGCAAAACAAAAATGGACTACTCACATGGATTTATACATAAGGCGAGAACAAGATAATTCCATGTTTTTCGGGGAATCTTCCACAGCCATCACGACAAAGCGCGCAAGGCCTTGATGGTGCGGACCAGCGCGCGGCCGGCATGGAACGAGGTTTTGAACTCGCGGCCTTTGTCGGTGGTGACGGGGATTCCTGTATCCCAGTGCACGTCCTGATACCAGTCGCCGCATTCGTGGTCCATCTGGTGGCGGTGGACCCAGTCAAAGGTCTTGACGAGCGCATCGAAATATTTCCGGTCTTGCGTCTGCTGGCAGGCGGCGCACAGGGCATTGATCAGTTCCGCCTGCGCCCACCAAGACTTGAGCAGTCGGTCTGCTCCGAGGTCCGTTGCATCCAGCACATGACCTGTGAGGGGGCCGCAGGCGGCCAGACCGCCGCGTTCGTGATCGAATCCGAATGCAATCGCGTGGTCAATCAGACCCAGAGCGGTCTGATGATAGATTTGGCGCTGTTCGTGTAGGACTGCCGCCGCATCCCAGATGATCCACGCGAGTTCGACATTCAGCCCGTAGGAGGTGGTCATCCGTCCCCTGGCGTCGCCGACGGGACGCCAATCGGCGTCGAACGCGGTGATGGTGCATCCATGTTCCGGATGAATGCCCTTGTCGCAGATCAGATCGAGTACGGCGCGCAAAGCATTTTTGTGCTTGTCCAATCCCGACGCGCCCGCCAGATACATCATGCCTTCCAGGATGTTGGTGTGCATGTCTATCGTCTTGATGTCGCGCTGGTCGTCGAGATGCATCTGGTCCGCGTTCAGGACCGGCCAGTCGCCGGCATCGAAGTCTTCGACAAAACCCATGTCGCGGTCCGCAGCCTTCGTCAACAGCAGGTCAAAGATGCGATCCGCCCACGCCAGAGCCTCCGGACGCCCTGACGCCAGCCAATACTCCGACAGGCCCGTCATCGCATAGCCGTGAAAATCGGTGTTTTTGCGGGTGCATCGGGAACGTCCGTCGCGTGTGACCGAGAAATAGAAACCGCCGTTCTCATCATCCCAAAATGTACTGATGAGATAGTCAAAACCCTGGTGCGCCAAATCCAGATACCCGCAATCGCGCAGACCGTGGCGGTGCGCCGCCGACAGGCTGTGGATCATGCGGACCTGCATCATCAACACCTTCTCGTTGTCATCCAGGCGATGACCACATCGGTCCAGGCGCGTGAGGAAACCGTCGTATTCCGCATCCCACGTGTTCTTCGCCCAGAACGGCATCAGGTTCACTGCCAGAGCCGCTTCCGCCTGTGTCACTATCCGCGCGATTTGTTTGCGGTCTTCCGGGTTTAGCGTCATGGCTGCGTATTTCTTTCCGTAGCCCTATTGACGAGCACGCGGAGCCGCGCATGATCGCTGACGCAGGCGCCTGTCATCACATCTTCTTCGGTGAACACGGCCATCAGAATTTCTTTCTCGGCGCGGCGGCTGTAGTCGTAGATCAGGTAGACCGCGCCGTCCGGAGATTGAACCGCGTCGGGATATGAGACGCCGCTGCGTTCATCAATCAGCAGGCCGCCTTGCCAGGTCTTGCCGTCATCATCGGATAGAAAAGCCGTCAGGTGCGAACGGCCCTGGTTCGTAGGGGGCGCATGTTTCACGAACAACAGCCGCCCGGAATGCAGGCGGCCCAGAAAGAATCGGGCAGCGGAATCAATGTGTTTGATGGTCACCGCCGGCGCACCCGGACTCCAGGTCTTTCCTCCGTCATCGGAAACACTCTCGCCCAGGCCGTATTTCGTCCGCACCACCATCCAGAGCGATCCGTCGCCGCGTTCCACAACCATGTGTTCATCGCACTGGCGTTCCGGAACATCCGAGCGTCCCAGTGGCGTAAACGTCTTGCCGGTATCCATCGAAGCGACGACCCAGGAACCGGTCGTCTCGCGGTTATCAATGAGATACTGATCTCCGACCGGCTTCACGGAGGGCATGGACCAGATGGCGGACGGCAAGAGCCATGTCCCATCGCGCAGCACCGTCGGCTTGTTCATCATGACGCCGTCGCAGATGCGGCGCGGTTCCGACCACGCGGGCGATTCCTTTCCGGATTCCTCGGTCGCAATGGCCCAAACCCCGCCGCGGCCGTCCCACAGCGTGACGCTTTGCGCCCAGAACAGCCATAGTTTTCCTTGCGGATCATGCCAAAGACATGGGTCAAACGCGCGCACGATGCCCGGCGGGTCAATCACCAGGCACAGATCGGACCATGTATGGCCGTCGTCGCCGCTGGTGGCCAGCATGACGTAATTCTCCGGCCCCTCATTGTCGCCGCCGCCGTACCAGGTTGCCCACAGGCGGCCATTGTCGGCGCGTTCAATGCCTGGAATGCCCTGGAACGCCCTGTGCCGGTATTCCGGCCCCGGTTGCGTGTTGATCTGAACCGGCTGCAATGCCAACTCATGCGGCGGGGCATCAGCGGAATCTTGAGCATGACCTTGCAAAGTGATTGACATCCACAATGAGCACATTAACGTCATCGGCAAGACCATTCGCGCCCGGCGCACACGTTTGAATATAGTCCATCTGTCCATCCTGAAAATGTCCTTTCCGTTATATGCCTTTTGTCGCCGGAATGCAGATCGCGACCCGCGTATGGATTGTTACATCAGGCAGTGCCTGCAGAATCGCCATTCGGAGGGAGTATCGCAAAGCGTAGTGGAAACACAAAAAGAAAAAACCCTTCGCTTTGGGTGCTGTCGCCGGCACGAATGCCGGTGTTTTCCCTTACGGCGTAATATTCTCGATCAGCCGCCCGATGTCGTTGTAGGTGACGAAGAGCATCAGGGCAATGATGAACAGGAGACCGATCATCTGAAAGCGCTCCAGGAAAACAGGGTTCAACGGCTTTCGGCGCACGGCTTCATAGCCGTGAATCACAAGCAGGCCGCCGTCCAGCACCGGCAACGGCAGCAAGTTGAATACGCAAAGGTTGATGCTGATGAACGCGGTGAGTTTGAGCAGCCAGAAAAGGCCGCCTTCCGCCGCATGCGCGACGACCGTGGCAATCATTACCGGGCCGCCCAGTTCCGTTGCGCTCACATCGCGCATAATAAGCGCCTTAAGGGTGGAGATGGTGATTGCCAACGCCTTGTAACTCTGGCGGAAGCCTTCCGGAATCCACTGAGACGGCGGACTGCGATGAAAAACCATTTTCGGACGCATGGCCACCCCGACGGCGCGCACGGCATTCACCGGCAATTCCAGGGTCAATATGTCCGCCCGCTGGATGACGCCAAACAGAACCGCCGGGCGGCGCACCGTTATCGTCAAGACACCGTCGGGATTTTCCATTTCCAACGCACGCATGCGCCGCAGCGTGGCGGGTTCGCCATTCACCGCGACAATGACGTCTCTGCGTTGAATGCCCGCGCTTTCCGTCAATTCCTCCGAAACGGCCAGAACCTCGGGCGACGCTTGTTCAATTTCATCCCGAGCGAGTTTTCTCGAAACACCGTATGTCAGCCCCCGAATGCGGCCCACGGTCTTGGGCGTGATGTCGAAATACAGGAATTCGCCGTTCCTGCGGACCTCCAGATGGATCACCGACCCCGGTTCCGCCTTCTCGGTCAGCGCGCGAAAGGTGCTGCTGTCCACAGGATTGCCATTGGCCCGTAGAATTTCATCTCCGGGAAACAAACCTGCCGCCGCCGCAGGAAGGCCTTCAGTGCTCTCTGCGACAATCGCGGTCTCAAACGGCGCCACGCCGAAGCGGGGATTCTTTTCATCGCCGAGGATGCGGGGGGTAATGCGCGAAACGTACCGCTTCGCGGTTCCGTCGGAATCGGTGCGTTCCAACAGCACATGAAATTCGCGGCGACCTCCTCCCAGCGCGGCGGCGTATGCAAGGTCCATGAAATTCGCGAGGGGACGTCCGTCCATTTCCAGCGGGAGGTCGCCGGTTTGCCATCCGACAGCATCCGGCGGCCCGTCATACTCGTCCCATGCCACGCCCGGTCGTTCCAGATAGAGCGGGGCCGTCGCGGCGGGCGATCCTTCCTCCACCATGCCGATGCGCGGGCTGATTTCCGATTCCGGGACTTCGCCGCCCACGGCGGCCATCGTGCTGTACAAGGCGATGGCCAGGACGAAATTCATGAACGGCCCCGCCAGGACAACGATATAGCGCTGCCACACCGGCCTGCGGTTGAACCAGCGCTCTTCGGGAACACCGCCGTATTGCTCTTCCCGTTCGTCCTCCGTCAGCGGCGCATCCTCCTGACCGGCCATTTTCACAAAACCGCCAATCGGCAACGCGCCGAGACAGTAGTCTGTTTCGCCTATCTTCACGCCGAACAGCCGCGGGGGCATGCCGATGCTGAATCGGTCCACATAAATATTGCATGCCTTGGCGGCGACGAAATGGCCGAGTTCGTGGAAAAAGATGAGGATGCTCAACACAATTAGAAATATCAGAATGCTCGTTATCATCTATGATTTCTTTCCAGCCGGTCCACAATCTGGGCGGCTTTTTCGCGCGCGAGGCAATCGGCTGCCAATACATCCTCCAGGGAATACTCGTACACAGCCTCGCAGAGATCGCGCGTTATCCGAACTATCTCGCTGATATCCAGAAATGAAATGCGGCGATTACAGAATGCCTGCACGCCAACCTCATTGGCGGCGTTGAGAATCGCGGGCGCGGTGCCGCCTTCGGCGGCGGCGCGGCGGGCATGGGCAAGACACGGGAATTGCTCGAAATCCGGGGCGGCGAATTGCAGTGCGCCAACCGCTGTCAAATCGAGACGCCTGAGAGGGGACGCCACCCGGTCCGGCCACATCAAGGCGGTGAGTATGGGCAATTTCATGTCGGTGACGCTCATCTGGGCAAGAATGGAGCCATCATTGAATTCCACCAGACCGTGCACAATGCTCTGGGGATGGATGAGTACTTCAATCCGATCCTGTGGCAAACCAAAGAGCCACATCGCCTCGATGATTTCCAAGCCTTTGTTCATCAACGTGGCGGAGTCCACGCTGACCTTGTCGCCCATGTCCCAGGTGGGGTGCCGGGTGGCCTCTTCCGGGGTGACGCGCGCCAGGGTTTCGCGCGGCTTGCCGTAAAAGGGGCCGCCGGAAGCCGTGAGGTGAATACAGCGCACATCCTCCCGCCTATGGCCGTGCAGGCATTGAAAAACGGCGTTATGCTCACTGTCAACGGGGATGACATCCGCGTTTCCGGCGGCGGCGCGTTCCATAATAAGTTTGCCCGCCATGACGACCGGCTCCTTGTTCGACACGGCCACGCGGTTGCCCGCGTCAATCGCCGCGAACATCGGCCGCAATCCGGCGGCGCCCACCATGGCGCAAAGCACCACATCCACGGGAAGAGACGCCACTGTCTCCAGCCCTTCCGGGCCGGCATATACGGTGGTCTCCGGGCATCGCTCTGCAAGCCTGGCGGCGGCAGTTTCATCGCCCATTGCCGCATAGCGCGGGTGAAATTCGGCGATTTGCTCCACAATGAGATTCACATTGGTATGCGCCGCGATCGCCGTCACCTCAAACAGGTCCGGACGACGCCGCACCACCTCCAAGGCACTGCGCCCAATCGAGCCTGTCGCGCCAAGCACGACGATTTTTTTCCGGGGAAGTCCGTCACTCACGGGAATCTTTCCGGGGCGGGTTGACCTGGCTTTCCACTTCCGCCAGATACGCCTCCAATGCGCCCTTGCGTTCATAGCGTTCCCGCAATAGGGTTTTCACCTCGGCGGCGGTGGCCAATTTCAGCACGCGCTTGGCAAGCGCCTGCGCCTCATTCATATGCGTATGCAATATTTCGGCCCGGACCTGCGGCAGCGACACGGCCGACATGCTCAGGGCGCTGACGCCCAGACCGATCAGCACTTCCGTGTAGAGCGGGTCTCCCGCCATTTCCCCGCATATGGCGCAGGGAATCCCCGCCGACCGCGCGGCGTTGGCGACCCAGCGGATCATGCGCAATACCGAAGGATGCGCCGGTTCGTACAAATGTGCGATTTTTTCGTTGACCCGGTCCACCGCCAACGAGTATTGAATGAGGTCATTGGTGCCTATGCTGAAGAAATCACATTCTTTCGCGAGAAGATCGCAAATCGCCACTGCGGAAGGCACCTCAATCATGGAACCCACCTTGATGTCGCGGCGAAACGGGATGCGCATGCGCTTGAGATCGTCGCGCACCTCCCACAACAGGGCTTTCACCTGGCGCAATTCATCCACGCCGCTGATCATCGGGAACATGATCTGCACGTTGCCATGAACAGAGGCGCGAAGCATGGCGCGCAGTTGCGTCTTGAAAATGTCGGGGCGCTGGAGGCAAAAGCGCACCGCCCGCCACCCCAGTTGGGGATTCTCCTCTTTTGAAAAATGCAGATGCGCCGACAATTTGTCGCCGCCGAGATCAATGGTGCGCAGGGTAACAGGGCGGGGCTCCAGCGCCTTGGCCACCTCGGCATAGGCCTCATACTGCTCTTCTTCATTTGGGAGTGAATCGCGATTCAGAAAAAGATATTCCGTGCGGTAAAGGCCGATGCCGTCCGCGTTGGATTTCACGCTGTGTGCAATTTCTATCGGCAACTCGATGTTGGTGTGCGTTTCAATCACGGTCTCGTCAAGGGTCGCAAAAGGCCCCCCGCGCACCAGCCGATGCAATGCCGCGCGCTTTTTTTCCAAGGAGCGTTTCGCCTCGCGATACCGTTTCAGCGTGTCCGAGGAGGGATTCAGAATCACAAGCCCCTCCGACCCGTCCACGATCAGCGTGGCGCCGTTTCCAATGATGTAACTTGCATCCTTCAGCCCCACCACTGCGGGCACCTCCATGGCGCGCGCAAGAATGGCGGTATGCGACGTGACGCTGCCCACATCCGTCGCCAGGCCGAGTGTATTCTCCAAGTTCATCGTCGCCGTGTCGGAAGGCGAAAGATCATGCGCCACAACAACACAGGGGTGCGCCAATTCCTTCAGGTTGGGACGCTTGGCCTCCATCAGATGGTGCAAAATGCGGTCCACCACATCGAGCAGGTCGGCGGTGCGCTCGCGAAAACGTTCTTCGCTGGACGCTTCCAGCACTTTGGCGTATTGGCGCGCGAGTTCATCAAGGATGTGCTCGGCGTTGAAGTGTTCCTTGTGGATACGCTGGATGAGTTCTTCGCGAATTGCCACATCGTCCAGCACCATCATGTGCGCTTTGAAGATGTCGGCATGGGCCTTGCCCAATTGTGCGGCAGTTTGCCTATAGAGAACGGTAAGGTCTTCGCGGGTGGCTTCGATGGCGCGGGTGACCCGTTGGATTTCCGCCTCGGTGTCATTCACTTTGAATTTTGGGACGGCGCCCCGGTTGACATCAAAAAGCAGTGCCGGGCCGATGGCGATACCCGGCGACACCCCTATGCCTCGGATGGTCTTTTCCACCAAACTATTCTCCAAATCCCGATGCGAACAATTGCTCCAGCGCCTGCATCGCCTCCTCGGCGTCCTCGCCCGAACAGGTGACCGTCAACCGACTGCCCCGCATCGCGGCAAGGGTCAACAATCCCATGATGCTCTTCGCATTAACCCGATTGCCGTTGAAAGCGATGTAGACATCGCTGTCGAATTCCAGCATGCGCTGCACCAGCGTGGCGGCCGGCCGCGCGTGGATGCCCAACGGATTTATAACCACAACTTCCCGAGTGATTTCCGGCATGATTCCATTCGTCTCGCATGGCTGCCTTCATGGCGCCGCAGGTTCCAGAATGTCCACTTTCACGATCAATGTTTCGGTTTTGCCCGGGGCGGGCAAGAGCCGCCAGCACGGCAATACAATGCTGCCCTGGTACACCCGCTCCTGTCCCGCTTCGGACTGGCTCACCGTCTCGATGGCGAAGCGATGCACCCGCGCGGGCCGCGAGAAGCGAAGTCCATATTCCAGGCGTTGCCAGTCATCCCGCAGGGCAATATGCCCCAGGTCTTCGTCGCAGCCGCGCTCGCCCAACTTGGCGTATCCCAAGTCGCGTTCATCGGAACGATAGTAGCGGTCAAACGCTGCGCCCGCCAACAGGTTTACGGCGAATTCCACCCCGAACAGGGTATTCATCGGGACCGCGCCGTCATTGCGGATATCATACCGGATTTCGAGACGCGATGCACCTGGAACAATGCGCAGGTGTTTTCGGATTTGCACTTTTTGCGGATTTTCCAAGCCAACCGTTCCGTTTCGCGTCAACACCACCGATTTCCTGGCCGCCTCGGCCTCATAGGTCTTTTGCGCAAAATCGCCCAATTCGGCATGGCAACCTTTCCAGAGGTCCTCCGTGCTCACGCCATCGGGCAGGAAATGATCGCGCAACGACGTGCGGCGGTATGCATCATAGACCAGATAATTGTCCAGTCCGGCCTCCTTGGCGCGCACCAGATCATGAATGCTGGTGTCCCCGGTCTGCACTTCGCCGACCTGCACATTGCCCGTCCGGAGCGCATCGTGATATGGCTCTTCGCGGCGCGTGAGCGTGTTGCCGAAATTGAACGGCTTCGGTTTGTAATCCAGTTCGAAAATCGTGCCGCCATCCTGCGGGCTGATGAAAACGGCCA
>CAZLII010000089.1:0-10646 GCA_964559065.1 uncultured Nitrospirales bacterium
CGGAAGCACCCCCGGCGATGGCCGCCAGCGCCGCGTCAATCCGCCGGATCATATGGCCGCCCTCGAACAGCGCGAAGGAATCGCGGAGTTCCCGCAGCGGCTGCGCCGCCGCTTCGGGCTGTCCGGCCCGCGCCGCCGCCAGTGCGGCGTCCGCCAAGGCCTCCTGCCGGGCGCTTTCGGCGACCAGCGCATTCATCGGCTCCAGCGCGCCGCGCACCGCCCATTCCCCCACGGAAAACCTGTCAAAGATGAGCAGGTCCGGCGGACGGCGGCCTGCAATTGCGGTCAGCAGTTTCTGCTGGCCGGTCCCCAACACCCCCGTATGAAAGCCCTGGATGATTTTGTATTGCGGGTACTCGACCTCGAAACGGCGGAAGGCGGCCTCCAGACCCCGGTCGCGCCAGATCACCCAGACCGACAATTCCTCCGGCGAATCATCGGCAAGCCCCGGCATTGCGCCGCACAAGGTGATGCACACGGCTATCGCCGCCCGGATCAACAGATGCCCAAATTGCCTGTTCCATGCCAACCGGGATGCACTCCTTTCACGCAATAGGAAGCGCCGCTGTTTCTGCCTTGGCATCGTGTCTTTGAATTCAGGATGATGGGACGTATAGGACCTATAGGACTTATAGGACCTATAAGACGGAAAAAAAGCCCTGACTTCTGCTATTCCCTTTATAATCGCCCACAAAAGACTCAATAGGCCCTATAAGTCCTATAGGTCCTATGCGTCCTATGCGTCCTATGCGTCCTATCTTGTCATTCGCGGGCGCGTTGTCTTCATCCGCCCACGCCCAGGGCGTTGGCGATATCCCGCAGCACGGGAATATTCCACCCAAAAAGCCCCGTGGCAATCGCGGCAAAGAGAATGACCAACACAATGGCAAAGATCGCCCCAATCATTTCCCTGGTTTTTGTCATGCGCATGACCCTTTTTCCTCCCCGTTTGGTTGCATCATCCATACAACGGCCAACCGCGCGATCAGTATAGACGCCGCAGAATCGAAAAGCCAACCGGCAGTGCGGGATGCGGGCTGTTTGCGCCTAAGCCCCGGTGTTTGTTATACTTTCGCTCTTGAACGGTTCTGTTTGCCCTGCCCGTTCCTTGTGAGGGCAAGATTCCGGGCGACCTTTCAACGCATTTTAAGGGATGACGATCCGTGACGGAACGCACTTTTGTGATGGTAAAGCCGGACGGCGTGAGTCGGCGGCTCATCGGCGAGTGCATCCGGCGTTTTGAACGGCGCGGTCTTAAACTTGTAGGGATGAAGATGCTGACGCTCAGCCGGGAACAGGCGGAGCGCCATTACGCGGAGCATGAAGGCCAGCCGTATTATGAAGGGCTGATCGCTTTCATCGTATCCGGACCCAGCGTCCAGATGGTCTGGGAAGGCGAGGACGCGATTGCGCAGGTGCGCAAAATGAACGGCGCGACGAACAGCCTGCACGCGGATGTGGGCACCATTCGGGGCGATTTGGCCCTGAGCGGGCGGCGAAACATCGTGCATGCGTCGGACTCGCCGGAAACCGCCGCGCGGGAAATCGCGCTGTATTTTAGGGACGAAGAATTGCTGCAGTACGCCATGCCCGACCAGGATTGGCTGCGCTAACGGCCAGGTGTTCGCGAACGCGCTGCCGCAAAAGGCATTAACCGCAGGAGGATTTCGGAGTGGCTGGTGGAAGAAAGGCCCGCAAAGCCAAAATCAACAAGCACAAGCGCAAGAAGAAGCGCCGGCTGAACCGTCATAAGAACAAGAAATGACGCCGTGGCGGCATTGCGGCGGGAATGGCATATGTTATTCTGAGAAATCCCGGCCCCGGACAACGGGGCCGGGCGATGCGCTTTGCAAGTACTCGATATTACGGCATCCCCGGATGCGGAGGACAATCTGATGGCGGAAGATCAACCTAAAATCATCGTGGATGAAGACTGGAAGGAAAAGGTCAAGCGAGAGAAAGAGGAAGCCGCGAAAAAAGCGCAGGAAACCCCTGCCGCCGACGCGCTTGAACCCGACTCGCCGGCCGCTGCCCCAGATGCCGAAGCCCAGAATGAGGGGAAGCAACCGACGCCTTTTCAGGGGCTTGTGCAGTTTCTGGCTGCCCAAGGCTTGATGACGCTGGGTGTCATCGCGCCGAGAGAGACCAAGGAAGTCTACATTGATTTGGATGGGGCCGAGTACTACATCAGCGTCCTGGTCATGCTGAAGGAGAAGACCCAGGGCAATCTCACCCCCGAAGAGACCGGCTCCCTGCGCGAGGTGACCGCGGAATTGCAGCGCCTGTACGCCCTGCGGGTTCAGGAATATCATGAACATATGATGAAGCAGGCGGCGCAAGACCCGTCTTCCCCGCAGAATCCCGGGTAAAACGTCATACAACATCGCCATTGGGAGCCATCGCGGATGCGGCGGCTCCCATTTTTCTTTATCAGAAACCTCATGAGCGTGACAAAAATGGTCCCGCAGCAACGCTAAATGTCACGAAATTTGGGGAACATAATTCACAACTCATTGTTTTCCAATAACTTAGCGTACTCCTGTGTTTTGGCCTAGTTCTTGCACCTTCTTCGCTGAGTGGTACAGCAACAGAACACTGAACTGCGGAGGGCAAGGCCATGAAACGGAACAACGGATTCACATTGCTGGAGATGATGATTGTGGTTGAAATCCTCGGCATCATCGCGGCGCTGGCCGTGCCGAATTACGTTCGTGCGCGGATACAATCCAATGAAACGGCGGCGGTGTCGAATCTGCGGGTCATTATGGATGCGCAGATTACCTACAACACCGTTCACCATGCTTATGCCGGGGAATTTGCGGCGCTGACGGACAGCGATCCGCCCTTCTTGAGCGGTCAATGGGACGAAGCCCGCGCCGGTTACCAGTATCGTCTGGAGAGTGCGCCAGGGAATTTCGGGGCGTATGCCACGCCGGTTGTGTTTGGAAAAACAGGGTGGCATGGGTTCTACATTGACTCCTCAGGGGTGATTCGCTATCAGCCCAACGGTGAAGCGGATGCCGACAGCCCGGTGCTGGGCCGGACGCTGTAACCCTGATTACGGCGCGGGCGGGGGCGTTACCGCCAGGGGGATGACGGCGCTCAGTTGGGTGACGCGCTGGTCGGCGGTCAAGGTGAGAATGGGCGCGCCGTTGGCGTCGTAGGCCAGAATCTTCACCTCATACCGGCCGGGGGGCAAATCCACAGGCAGGTTCAGCATGGCCGACCAGACTCCGTCGCCCGCCGCAATATCGCCGTTCTGTCCATTGTCAAAGAGGTCGGCGGCCACATTGGCGGCGTTCAGGGTTGCGGCAAGCGTGTCAATGGCGTTTTCCATGTCAATCACCTGCACCGTCACCCGCACGGCGCTTCCGGGCGCAGCGGAAGCGGGTTCTATCGCCGGCGTATTCAGCGCAATGACGGGCTGCGGCGGCAGTTCCGGCGTGACTTCCTCCTCCAATGGGGCTGCCTCGTTTTCCGGCGGCAGTATTACGCTCTCCTGCTGCGTCTGGTGGGTGCTGTGCACCCGAAGCCGCAACGGGTCCTCATCATATTCCCCGCCGCCATAGCCCATCCGCCGCAACTGCTGCAGGATGCCCAGCATCTCATCCAGGTCTCCCGTGAGCGTGATGGAGACCTGTACATCGGCGACGGCCATCCCGGCGATCATCGTCGCCAGCAGAACCGTGCATCCTGTCCGATACATGCTTTTCATATGGAATGCTCTCTCCTTCCGGCATTCGCCTCAGATTGTCTCCGGGCCGGACGGCCCTTCGCATCCGCCATGCAATCCGACAACAGGGTACCCTGTCGCCGTAAAAAGCGCAAGCGCGATGATGCCTCAACGCGCACCGGGTTGCGGGGTGGCGCGGAATTATGCTACGCTTTCCGGGAATTTTCCCCCTGTCGCGGGTGATTTCTATTTGTCTGTCACAAAACATGTTAGCGCATGAGAGGGTATGTTGTGAGAACGCCGTTGGTCGCTGGCAATTGGAAGATGTACAAACTGATCGCGGACGCCGTGGACACGGTGACGGCGTTGAAACCGCTGGTGGCGGATGCTGAAGACGTAGAGATTGTCGTCTGTCCGACCTTCACCGCCCTGTATGCGACGGGGCAGGCGTTGGCGGGATCGAATATCGCGATGGGCGCGCAGAACTGCTACCCAAAGGATTTCGGCGCGTTTACGGGCGAGATATCGCCGCAGATGCTGCTGGACGCAGGCTGCGCTTGGACCATTATCGGCCACAGCGAACGCCGCCAGTATTTCAAAGAAGACGATGCGTTTCTCAACGAGAAACTGCGCTATGCGTTGGCGCAGGGGTTGAAGGTCATGTTCTGTATCGGCGAGACGCTGGACGAACGGCAGGGCGGCGCGATGAATGCTGTTCTGGAACGGCAAGTTGCCAAGGGCCTGGCGGGGCTGTCGGCGGCGGACTTCGCCAACGTCGCCATCGCCTATGAACCCGTATGGGCCATCGGCACGGGTATTACTGCGACGCCGGAACAGGCCGAGGAAGCGCATGAATTCGTGCGTGGGCTGCTTCGTGCGCAGTTCGGGCAGGCGGTTGCGGATGCGGTGCGGATTCAATACGGCGGCAGCGTGAAGCCGGACAATGCGGCGGAACTGATCGCAAAGCCGAATGTGGACGGTTTTCTGGTTGGCGGCGCATCGTTGAAGGCGGACAGTTTTGCAGCGATAGTCAACGCCGTGCGCTGATGCGCCGCGCGGGGTACAGGATTTTGTTTTGGCGTACAGGCTTTAGCCTGTGGGCTGCGTGGAACTCCCAGGAACAGGATGTCCCGCAGACGACGAGAGGAACCTTGACGTAATGCTCCAGAGTATTTTCAATTGGGACACATTGTGGTGGCTGATGCTGATCCCCTACATTCTTTGCTGTGTCGGGCTGATCCTGGTGGTCCTGCTGCAAAAAGGCAAGGGCGTGGGCTTTGCCGGCGCGTTCGGCGTGGGACCGGGTTCGGAAACCCTGTTCGGACCGCGCTCCGCCAAAAGCCTGCCCCAGAAACTCACGTATTTTGCCGCGGCGCTGTTCATGGTGCTCGCGCTGGTCATGTCAACGATCGCTGGAAAACTGGGCAAGGGCGCGGCCCCTGCGCTGGTGGATGAGACGGCGATCATGGAAAGCGCTTCGCTCGATGCGCTTTTCGACGAGGAACCAGTTGATGCGCCCGCAGCGGTTCCTGCCGAACCGCCTGCGGCCACCGCGCCGATTATCGTAGAAACCGTGGAAGTGCCGGCGGAGGAAGCGCCCGCCGCCGATGAAGCCGCACCGGAGGCGGTGGTGGAAATTCCCGCGCCGGCGGAAGAAGCGCCCGCCGCCGACGAAGCCGCGCCGGAGGCGGCGGAAGAAGCGCCTGAATCTGCGGAAGAGGCCGCATCTCCGGCCGTTGAGGCCGACGCGCCGGCAGACAATACCGCCACCGGGGATGCGGAGACGCCCCCGACGCCATAAGGTTATTGAACAGGAATTCGCTCCGTAAGGCCCAGGGCGCGGCGCTTTGGGCCTTCGGTTTTTGCAGATGCCGGGCGCGGCGCCCGATCATTGTGATGGAGCGGTCATGGCACACGAACACGACGAACAACAGGAACATCACTCCAGCGAACAGGAATTGCGCCGGCACCGGCTGGAAAAACTGGAGCGCATCCGCGCGCGGGGGGAAAACCCGTTCAAGTACGCCTTTTCCCGCACCCACCTCATCGCGGAGGCGCGTACGCTTTTCGAAGAGGCGGAGCGCGCCGTGGAGAACGGCGGCGCGCCTGCGGAAATCCCCGCCGCGCTGGCGGGCCGCATGACCGCCATGCGAGGTCATGGCAAGAGCGCCTTCGCCGACATCCGCGACGAGACGGACAAAATCCAGGTCTTCTTCGGCAGCGCCCAGTTGGGCGAGACGGCCTATGAAGCGTTGAAGGATTTGGACCTCGGCGACTTCATCGGCGTGCGCGGCGCGGTCCGCCGGACCAGGCGCGGCGAAATCACGCTCTTCGCCGACGCCTGCGAAATCCTGACCAAGTCGCTGCGTCCGTTGCCGGAAAAGTATCACGGCCTGACCGACGTGGAAACGCGCTACCGGCAGCGATACCTCGACATGGCATCGAATCCGCAGGTCATCGCCGTGTTCAAGAAGCGTATCCAGGTGGTGGGCGTGCTCCGCGAATGGCTGAACGCGGCGGGCTTTCTCGAAGTGGAAACGCCGATGCTGCACCCCATTCCCGGCGGCGCGACCGCGCGCCCCTTCATCACGCATCACAACACCTACGACCGCGATCTCTACCTGCGCGTCGCGCCGGAACTCTACCTCAAGCGCCTCATCATCGGCGGCTTCGACAAGGTCTTCGAGATCGGCCGCTGTTTCCGCAACGAAGGGGTGGACACGCGCCACAACCCCGAATTCACGCTTATGGAACTCTACGAGGCGTATCAGGACTACATGGGCCTCATGCAGGAAACGGAGGACATGCTGGCCGAGGTCATCGAGGCGGTCGTCGGCGGCCCGACTTTCCCCTACCAGGGCGAGATGATCAGCCTGGAACGGCCTTGGGCGCGGATGACCCTCCACGACGCCATCCGCCAATATGCAAACATTGATCTGGAGGTGACGCGAGACCGCGCCGCAGCCGCCGCGATCGCCGAGAACGTCGGCGTTGAGGTCACCCCCGCAATGGGCTATGGGAAAATCGTGGACGCCGTCATGGCCGCCAAGGTACAGCCGCATCTTATCCAGCCGACCTTCCTCTACGACTACCCCATCGAAATTTCCCCGCTCGCCAAGAAAAAACGCGGCAATAACGCTTTGACCGAGCGCTTCCAGGTCTTCATCGCGCGCCTCGAAATGGGCAACGCTTTCTCGGAACTCAACGACCCCATAGATCAGCGCGAGCGCTTCCTCGAACAGGTCCGCCTGCGCGAAGCGGGCGACGACGAGGCCCAGTTCCTCGATGAGGACTTCATCGCCGCGCTCGAAGTGGGGATGCCGCCGACCGCCGGGCTGGGCGTCGGCATTGATCGCCTCGCCATGCTCGTCACCGATTCCGCGTCCATCCGCGAGGTAATTTTCTTCCCGCAATTGCGCGCGCTTTGAGGCGCGGGTCCGGGCGATGCAAAGAAGCCCCGCCGCGCATGACGGTGCGTCCGTTCACTACAACACGGCGCTCCCCATAGGCCCCGCGTGAACGCAAGAATACACGCCGCGATGGGACGCATTCCGAACAAACGCAGATCGTTTGTGACATTCGGTTAAAGCGTTACCTGAATTCTTTTTTCTTGACGCTGCATCGGCAGTTGCCTATACTAGCGGCAGTGCAGCAAGGGAAAGGGCTTCATTCATTGTGGTGGGGAGGTTGCCTTGAAAGAAGAAATCCGCGAAGGATACTACAGAGATAAGAACGGTGAATGGCAGGTGGACCGCCGAATCGGCAAGGACCGCCGGTATGGAAAGAAACAGGGGCCGCTGGACCACGAGCGGCGGTGTCTGTTTCGGCGGAAGGCGGACCGCGAACTCTTCGACAGAGATCACAAGACGATGATTGACGAAGCGTTGCAGGAGTTCGCGGAAGAGCATGGCGGCCATTTGTAGGCGCGGCGCGAATTGGTTGGCGTCACACGCGGGGGCAAATCCGTAGGAGAGGTCTCAGTGGCGGGCCAACACGGCGTCGGCGGCGTGTTTGAGGTCGAGAGCGGCCTGACGGCCCGTCTTGGTTCTTGTGAGCACTTCCGTTTCCGCCTGCGCTACCATGTCGCGCACCTGCTGCCACCCCGCGATGTTGGGTTCCGGCTTTGCGAAATGCAGGCAATCATAGGCGGCGCGGTTGTATTCCCATTCCGCCCAGAAGCGTTGCATGTCCGGGTGCTCCACGGCGGATTTTCGGACCGGGAGGTAGCCTGTGCCCAGCGCCCAGCGAACCGACACCTCCGTGGAAGTGAAGAACTTGATGAATTCCCACGCCGCGCGCTGTTGTTCCGGGATGGTGTTGAACACGGCCACGTTGGGGCCGAAGAGCACCGTCGCGGGGCGCGACGGGTCGCCCTGGGGGATGCGCGTCAGCCCCCACCGCGCCGGGTCATTCATCATCAGGGCGACATTGGCGCGACCGGAACTGGTGCGCAAGGTGAAGGCGATTTGGTCATTGATCAGCGCCACTTCATCGTCATAAGACCCCGGCGTTATCTGATAGGCCAGGTCTTCTTTCACAAGGGTCTCGATCAGTTCAAATACGCGGATGGATTCCGGGCTGTCGTAAAGGGTTTCGCGGCCACGCAGCACTTCGCCGCCGAGACTGAATATCATCGCGTTGATGGTGGAGCAATCCACATTGGCGGCATAGGCGTATTTGCCGGTCTCCGCCTTCACCCGGCGGCATTGATCCAGGAACTCATTCCAGGTCTGCGGCGGCGCGGCGATGCCGGCGGCGTCGAGCACGCGCCGGTTGAAATAAAGCATCAGCACGCTTTTCGCAAAGGGAAACGAGTACATTTTCCCGCCGAATTCGGCAAAGGTGTTGGTTTCCAGGGTCACGGGGAAGAAATCGTCGAGGTTTTCGCGGTTCAGCCCGATTTCCGGGTCGTAGATGAAGGGGTCGAGAGGCGCCACAGCGCCCGTGGGGATGTATTCGGCGGTCATGCTTTCGTATGACACCGCCATGGCCGGCAGGGCGCGCGCCCGGATGCTTGCGGACACCTTGCGGAAGATTTCCGAATAACCGCCGGTGCGTTCGACCTTGACAGGAGGCCCCGTATGGCTTGCATTGAATTCCTCGGTCAGTTGCCGCAGCAGTTCGGCGCTCTCCGTCGTCTGGCGGTCCCAGAACACGGCATTGTTGGGATCAATCGGGCGGAATTCGGAACCCTGCGGCGTGCCGCCGCAGCCCGCCGCAAGCACCCCGACAGCGCCTGTCAGGACCAGCGCGGCGAAAGCCGCGCGGCACCGCATTCCACGGTTTTGTTTTATCATCCTCTTTCCTTGTCGTGTAAGGGAGGTGAATGCTGTTGTTTTGTTCGTGTCGGACAGGTCGGACAGGTCGGACGTGTCGGACAAGTCGGACGTGTCGGACAGATCGGACGTGTCGGACAGGTTGGACGCGTCGGACGTTTTTCGCAGGCTCAACCCTTAATGCCTGCGCTCAGAGATTCCTCGACCACATGGTGTTGTGCGGCGAAGTATAGCGCCACGGTCGGCAGAATCACAATGGCGGAGGCACACATCAGCAGGTTGAGGCGGACGCCCGCGTCGCCGGAGAAAGCGGTCAGTCCGACCTGTACGACGCGCATGGCCTCGTCGGTGGTGACCACGAGCGGCCAGAGCACGGCATTGTAACTGCCGAGAAAGGCGAAGAGCCCCACCGTCGCCAGCATGGGCTTCACCAGCGGCGCGGCGATGCGGAACAGAAAGCGCAGGTGACCGCAGCCGTCCACCTTGGCGGCGTCGAAGAAGTCTCCGGGCAAACCCAGGAAGGCCTGTCGCATGAGGAAGATCGAGAAGGCGCTGGCGCACCACGGCACAATGAGCGCCCAGTAGGTGTTGTACCAGCCGAGTCTGCCAATCAATACGAAGTTGGGAATGAGCGTCACCTCGAAGGGCACCATCATGGTGGCGAGCACCAGCGCGAAGATCGCCGTCCTGCCGCGGAATTCGAGCCGGGCGAAGGCGTAGCCCGCCATCAGCGAAGTCAGCATCACCGCCGCCGATACGGACCCCGCCACAAAGAAGGAATTGAAGAAATAGCGCCCGAAGGGCGCGGCGCGGAAGGTGTCCGCGATATTCCGCCATTGCCACTGCTGGGGAAAAAGAGTCAGGCCGGGCGTGGTGGCTTCCGGCAGGGTCTTGAAGGCCGTGCCGATCATCCAGAGAAACGGGTACGCGGTCAGCGCCGCCCCCGCGCACAAGACCAGATATATCGGCAGTTTCTTCATGAGTAATGCACCCGCCGGCCCACGACGCGCCACTGAATGACCGTAAGCGCGATGATGGCCGTGCTGAGCAGGACGGCGACCGCCGCGCCATAGCCCCAATAGCCGTATTCATAGAAGTTGGAGTAGATGTGAAGCACGAGGTTTTCGGTGGTGCCCAAGGTCCGCCCGCCCTGCGTGAGCGCGTAGAAACTGTTGAAGGCCTGGAAGGCGCGGGCGGCCCCCACCACGCCGAGAAAGAATATCGTCGGGGAAAGCAGCGGAATCACCACATGACGCACGACGCGCAGCCCGCCCGCCCCGTCCATGCGCGCGGCCTCTTCGAGTTCGCGGGGAATCGCCGCCAGCCCGGCGAGAAACACCACAACCATGAATCCGCTGCCGTGCCATATGTCGAACAGGATGATACAGCACAGGGCGAGGCTGGGGCCGAGTTCGGGGGGAATCCAGCCGGCGCTGATGAGGTGCAAGACGCCGCGCGGCTCCAGCAGCCATTGCTGCGCGGGAAGCCCGAAGCGCGCGAACAACACATTGACGATGCCGGTCTGGGGGTTGAACAACGCGCGCCACACCATCGCGGCGGCTACGGCGCTGGTCACATAGGGGAGGAAATATAGTGTGCGCAACAGGCCGCGTCCCCGCACAATGCGATGCAGCCCATAGGCCATCACGAAACTGAAGAGCATGGTTGTGGGCACGGTGCCCGCCGCATAGTACACG
>CAZLII010000090.1:0-10614 GCA_964559065.1 uncultured Nitrospirales bacterium
GATCGAACACTGCCTTGACCAGCGTGTCGTCCGGCTCAAGATCGGGCCAACCCAACTCGTTCGCGAGAAGCCGTGCGCTACGTATGTGGACCTGCGCCAAGGGACTCAGGCCCAGCCCGACATGGCTGAGTTTTTCCTGATCTCCGTCTGCTTCAAGTGGATGGGGACGGTGGAACCGCGCCGAAGCACAGCCTCCAAGAACAATTCGCCACCACCGCTCAACGGCGACATCAGGATCAAGATCGAAGGTATAAATTTTGGTGTTATTGATTGGGCGCGGCCGATTCTCGAGCAGATTGCGCACCTGTTGGATGCGATCCCAGTGAAGATGGCCCCGCTGCACATTATTCTGTGAAATGTCAACAAAGGTGTAAAGATCAGGGTTGTCGATCGTGCGGCGGTGCATGGGGTGGGTTACATCCACCGGTTCCCACATCTCCGTGACATGCACCTCGACACCAGCGCGAGCCGCTGCCTTGCGGATATAACGCGCCCAATAGGCGCCCCATTGTGCCGACTCGTTGGTCTCGTTCGAGATGCAGTAAAGAATATGTCCATAGCCAAGTGAGAGCGACAGCAACTTGTCCACAAATGCCTGCTGAAACGGCAGGAGTGCCATATTGTTCTCCAGTTCCGGCACGCTTCTGAAGAACGGGTTTTCCCGCTGGCCAGGACTACTATCAATTACTTCAGGTAAACCACTTTCCTCTATGGTATAATTTATGTTATTTCGGGGATTAAAAGGATTGTGATGCCACGGTTCGCGGGCATAGTCGAATCGGTCGAAGAGTTCGATTTGCACAATGATGTCGCGCGCGGCCGTCAATTCGAGAAAATGCGCGAAACGCCGCCAGTATTCCTCCCCCATCTTAGTGAGATCGTACAGATTCGTCGCTTCATCTAAAGCGAATGCCCAAGGAAGCCCCCCATCGGTCGGTCCCGCCGATGCCTCGCGCACGGACGAGGTCTGCGCTTCCGAGCCCTTGGTGCGGCTGCTCATCGTGTTGCGGACGTAGTTGCCTCCCACCGATACGAGCAAGTCCAGGTGCTCCTCCAAGCCGGCAGGATGATTAAACAGGTTGTCCTGCCAACTCCCTCCCAGTAGCAGCACCGGTTCGCCCTTGTATTGCCAGTAATACGGATTGTTTGCGTAAGGGCGAATCCGGCCAGCACCCTCGCTGATACCAGAAGATGCGGCGGCCAGGAGCGGCAGGGCGATCAGCATGCCCTGTCCCGGCGCAAGCCAATTATTTTCGCCGGCCCAATGGCGCATCTGTCCTGTATAGGCGCAGACGAATTCGATGCGTCCCGGGTGCTTCGCGGAGACGCCGAAAGACGTCGAAAGTTTCAGGTTCTTGTTGACGACCATGAGGAAAGGCCGGGCATCCTCACCCTCGAATTCTCCGACCAGGAGATCGTTCCCCGTCAGCGCCTCAAGAAAGCGGCTGGTCTCAATGCCGGAACATCCCTCAGGCACATTGGGATGGTGGAATACGTTGACGCTTCGCAGCGTGATATAGGTCGGGCCAAGGCGACGCAGTTGCAGGTTTACGTTGCGCAACATGTCCCAAGTCGGCGTTTTGTCGCCGAACTGGTCAATGGGTCCCAGCCGGAAGTTACCTGTCGCGCGGGTGAAGTATTCGAAATAGCCGATGCCGCGCGCGCCGTATGCCAGCGTGGTGTACATCTGAAATCGAAGACCGGCCGGATTCGGTTCCGCGTAATTCAACAGCGCGGCGCTGAGCACCACGTTCCAGAACGGCAGACCATGTTTCAACGCAGCCTTGCGCACCACTTCCAGATTGGCAAAGTAGCCGTCGCGCACGGAGCCGTCTTCCATGAGCGCGTAATGGTCGTAACAGATTAGCGCAGGTTTGACCGCGGCGACATAGGATGCAACGTAATCCTGATAGGTTGGCGCGGCCAATTGTTCCGGCGTCGCATAGTTTGGAAACAAATTGATGAAGGCCAAGCGATTTGGGTCGGCTCTGCGGAACGCATCCACCCACTTCCCCAAGCCCGGGAAGGGTTTTGCGCTTGGTTCATCGCGCAGAAAATAACCGAACGCCGCATCGTGATCGCCCACCTCTTCCACCAACTCGGCGGCACGCTGTTCAATTTCCGATTGGTCGAGTTGCGCCGCCGTGTCGCTGACGTGAATACGGTCGCTGCGCACGATGGCCTTCAGTCCTGCGGCCGCCACGGCGTCAAGCGCCTCCGGCCTGACAAGTCCGGCCAGGTTGAATCCGCATTCGCGTATCATTTCGAGCGCGTGCGCATCATCAGCGGGGCGCGCCCACGGCAGTATCACGAATTCTTCGGGCGTCAGGCGGCGAATCTCTTCCGCCGCGACCATCCGTTCGCTGCTCACGTACGTCGTCAAGATTGCCAAAGCAAGAAGAATTTGCCATCGCCTCATCAACAAAGATTCCTTTTCATGTGCTCTCGCCATCTTATGCAAAGCCAACACGCATGTGGCCGCCTACGGCTTCAATGGCGACCTCATATCTCAATTTTTTTGCAAACACCCGTGCGGTTTACTTGCCTTCCGCGGCCCAGGCTTTCATCTGTGCGATGTTTTTCTGAAGGATTTGGAAGTAGTCCGCGCTGCGTTTTTGGCGGTCCAGATATACCGCCATATCGGCATCGTAGACCGCCGCCGTCTCCGGGTTTTGGCCCTGGTCGTTGGTTTGTTGAATCCAGACGTCAAGGGTCACGCGCATTTCTTCGAGCGTTTCCGCGCAGGCGGGGTCATCCGCCAGATTCTTCAATTCCCACGGATCGGTCTCGCGGTCATAGAGTTCTTCGGCGGGACGCGGCACGGCAAAAAAGCGTTCCGCGGGATGGCCGGCCAGTTTACCCTCGGCATGCAACGCCCGCAGGCGAATCACGATTTCCTTAGCGTCTTTATACGCATTCGGCTGCAGGTGCGGCCGCTGGGGATAGAAATTGCGGATATAGGTGTAGCGCCCCTTGCGCACGCTGCGGATGCGTTCAACGGTTTCATCGCATCGGTCGCGGGCGCAGACGACATAGTCCCGTGGGCGGGCCTCAGGCCCGAAAAGGGGGCGGCTTTCCATGTGTTCAGGAATAGGGATGCCCGCGAAATACAGCGATGTGGCGGCCATATCAATGTGCGCCACGAAATCATGGCGCACCGCGCCGCCGGGGATGCGCCCCGGCGCCCACACGATGAAGGGGATATGTACGCCCTCTTCGTAGAGAAACTGCTTGCCCCGGATGTGGCTGATGCCGTGGTCGGTGATGAAAATAACAACGGTGTTGTTCGCGACGCCATCGGCTTCCAGCCGCGCTATGATCTCGCCCACTTCCTGATCCACGAAAAGAACGGAATTGAGGTATTGCGCCCAGTCCTCACGCATCACCGGGTCTTCGGGGTAATAGGGCGGTAAGGTGACCGCTTCCGGCGAAACGGGGTGTTTCACCTTGGCGTTGCGGTACTTGCCCCCGCGCAGTTGGAACTGCATGAAGAAGGGCTGGCCCGGCGCGCGTCCAGAGTAATCCGTCCCATCATACAGGTTCTCCGGATAATTGAAGTTATAGTCCGTCTTGCCGGGCGCGGTTGCGGCAACATTCGCGCCATTGCACACATAATAGCCCGCCTCCTTGAAATACTCCGGCAAAGTGCGCACGGGCGCGGGAAGATCATGCTGGTGTTCGCCCCGGAAACTACGGTGGTTGTGCGCGCCGATGGTGGTCTGGTACATGCCGGTAATCATGGCCGAGCGGCTGGGGGAACATACCGGACAAGTGACATAGGCCGCGTCGAACACCACCCCTTCCCGGGCGAGACGGTCCACATGCGGGGTGCTGATGGCGGTTTCCCCCTGATAACTGAAATGGCACGACATATCCTCCGCCACAATCCATACGATATTCGGGCGCTCCTGCGCATCCGCGCTTTTCGCTGCGCCACACAGCAGAGACAACGCCCCCGCGCCCCCCGCCTTCAAAAAGGTTCTTCTATGCATGATGTTTCATTACTCCGTGGGTTTGGCGGACAGTGTTTTCTGAGGCATGCTGCCGACAGATTTGCATGGCGGAAACAAATCTATCCCTTCACTTATCCCCTTTTCTCATTTTCTCTTTCAAAAGAGAAAATGTGTGGCTCGTTACTTTCTTGCTCAGTTTACAGACCTCTGCTTTCGTCCCAGCAGTTGCACAAACGCTACGTTCGGTCACAAGATCGCCTGTATTTCAAACCGCTGCCACAAGGGCAGAGCGCTTTTCGGCTCGCTGTCGGGTTGACGCGCGTGCCCGTGGTCGTATCTTCACTGCGTCCGAGCAGTCGCTCAACATCAGCGATGTCTTCCGGTTTATCCGGATCGACTCCAACCATAACCTTAACACCGTTTTTTCGCAGAGCGACAGAATCTGCTCTGCGCGTGCCATTGTTCGGACCCTCACAACCGCCGTCCGCTTCGAACTCTTCGTTCTTTTCCTTTGCGTCTGACTTCACTCACTTGGATCAATAAGCAAAGCCATCATACATGGTTTTCTTCACGTCTTGCACCCTTCGGCGATAGTTGCTATTGTATCCAAAAAGCCAATGACTCTAAGGGATATATAACGATGAACTGTTTGACTCGGCGCGATTTCCTGTGTCGTTCCGCTGCAATAAGCGGGGTCGGATTTGCGTTTTCGCCTTCATTCTCGATTGGCGCGGCAGATTCAAAACCGAATATTCTGCTGATTATGACGGACCAGCAGACGGCCTCCGCCATGCATTGCGCGGGCAACCCGCATCTTGCCACCCCGGCAATGGATTGGCTGGCGGCAGAGGGTGTGCGTTTTGATCGCGCCTATGTTCCGCAGCCCTTGTGTACGCCCTGCCGCACCTGCCTGCAGACAGGGCGTTATCCGCACGAAACCGGCGTTGTCAGCAATGGCCGGAAAATCACGGGCCGTTTTCCCATGCTCGGAACCCTGATGGAGAATGCGGGGTATTCCAACGCCTACATTGGCAAATGGCATGTGGGCGCGAGTTTCGAGGATGCAGGGTATACCGGCGAAGCCTCCGACTTCAGACCGGACCACAAGAAAACCGAGGCGGCGGCCGCTTTCCTCAAACGGCGCCACAAGGAGCCGTTTTTCCTTACGGTTTCGTTCATGAACCCGCACAATGTCTGTGAACTTGCCCGCGGGCAGGAACTGCCCGATGGCCCCATCGGCGCCGCCCCGGACAACTTGGCGGCATTGCCGCCTTTGCCGGACAACTTTGCCATTCCTGACCACGAACCCTCGGCTATCCGTGTGGTGCAGCGAAGCATTCCGGAGCACTATCCCACCCGGGATTGGGATGAATTGAAATGGCGGCAGTATCTTTGGGGCTACTACCGGCTGGTTGAAAAGGTGGACGCGGAAATTGCCCGGGTGCTCGATACATTGCAAGCAAGCGCATATGCCGACAACACGGTTATCGTGTTTGTAAGCGACCATGGCGAAGGAATCGCCATGCATCATTGGAACCAGAAGCAGGTGCTCTATGACCAGTGCACCCGGGTGCCGATGATCCTGGCCGGACCCGGAATCTTGAAGCAACACATTTCTTCGGAATTGGTCTCCACCGCTCTGGATATTCCGCAGACCCTCCTCGACTTCGCCGGGGCGACACCGCCCGCTTCCATGCGGGGCATGACGTTGCGGCCGCTCGCAATCGAACGCGCAGGAACCCTGAACAGAGATTTCATTGTCTCAGAAACCATGTTTGCCCGCAATGTGGAGCCCTTGGGACTGCGCGGCCGCATGCTGCGCACCAGGCAGCACAAATATTGTGTTTATGATGTGGGCGAAAATCGCGAGCAACTCTTCGACATGGACGCCGATCCAGGGGAAATGAACAACCTCGCTGTACAGCCGGCGCATCAGAATACGCTCGCCCAGCATCGGCAGACCCTGCTCCAGTGGGCAACAGAAACCGCAGATAAGGAGTTTCCCTATTATACCATCTGATATTCTTTCGCTATTCACAGCGTCGTATTTTTTGCACATGTTGCGAACACATTTGGCAACTGTCCGGCAGGTCTTGGAATTGGACGTATTTGCGCGGGGCCGCGAAAGCAGGGACAGACCTGTCTCGCTCCCTTCGGTCGCACACTTGGGTCAGTCCCTATCTTTGCCCAAACTGTGTTTTTTGAGTTAAAAAAGCAAGACCGGGTGCAACTTTGCTGGACAGTTGCCAAATTTCCCGGCAAACAATGACATTTCAAAAAGACTCATGCGTCATTGATAATGACGCTGTGTATAATTTGCAGCAAAGAAGCGACAAAAACGCTGATCGCAGGAAAGGAATACCCCTCGCTATGGCAGGTAACGTGATTTCAAGAAGGGCATTTCTTCAAAGCGCCGCAGTGGGCGCATGCGCGGTAAGCATGGCAGCGGGCGCGAGCCGCGCGACAGCAAAACGCACCCGTAATGTACTTTTCATCTGCGTGGACGACTTGCGGCCTCAACTGCCCTGTTATGGCAAAGACTTTATGGTTACCCCGAATCTTGACCGGCTGGCTGCGGAAAGCCTTGTGTTCGACAAGCATTTTGTGCAGGCGCCCACTTGCGGCGCATCACGATGCAGTCTGTTGACCGGGATGCGTCCGCAAACGATACAGGCGCTGACAAATAGCGCGTTTGACGCAATGCCACGTGAAGATATGGGTCGGCCCAATTCCCTGCCCGATTTGTTTCGTCGCAATGGGTACACGACCGTGAGCGTCGGCAAAGTGACCCACAGCCCCAATGGGCGGCGCTGTCCAAAGCCAAGCCGCAAGGTTGATGCCGCGGGCAATATGATTTACGACGGCCCCGCCGATCGGGAATCGGAACTGCCCCTGGCATGGGACCGCGTTTATGCCCCCACGGGCGAATGGGGCGATCCCTGGTCTGCCTTTTTTGGATATGCTGGCGGCAAGACGCGAAACTATGGCGAAGAAAAAACACCTGCCTGCGAAGCCGCCAACGTGCCGGATACTGGTTACCCGGATGGCTTGATCGCGGAGGCCGCCATCCAGGAATTGAACGCACTGCAGCACAACCCGTTCTTTCTGGCCGTGGGATTCTACAAACCGCACTTGCCGTTTTGTTCGCCAAGAAAATATTGGGACTTATACGACCGCGCATCCCTTCCACTGCCGGAACACCGTGATCCGCCGAAAAACGTGGACCTCAAACTAAGCCTTAACCGCAATAGCGAACTTGTGAATAACTACGCCGCACTGAATTCGCCGGAAGAAGCGACAGAAGCGGAAACACGTCTCTTGCGCCACGGTTATTTTGCCTGCGTCAGTTATGTGGATGCTTTGATCGGCAAGGTGCTGGGCGAACTGGACCGACTTGACCTGCGCGAAAACACCGCCGTCGTAGTCTGGGGAGATCACGGGTTTCATCTTGGCGACTTGTATGTGTGGGGGAAGCATACCACCTTCGACTTCTCCCTGCGCAGCCCCCTCATAATGTCCCTGCCCGGAATCGCCGGTCAGGGAAGCCATATCCCAGCCGTGGTCGAATCCCTGGACATCTATCCGACCCTGGCGGAGTATTGCGGATTGACGCCGCCAGCCGGACTGGACGGCGCCTCTTTACTTCCCTGCCTTGAGGATGGCGCTTACCATGACAAGAAAGGCGCCTACGGATACTGGAAGCGCGGCGAATACAAAGCCATAACCTTGCGCACTCCGGAGTATCGTATCGTCGAGTGGACCGATGCGGCAGGCGCCGTGGTGCAGGTGGAATTGTATGACCATAAAAATGACCCCGGCGAAACCGTGAATATTGCTGATGCGCATCCCGGGGTGAAGGCCAATCTGCTGCAACAACTTCGCGATGACCACGCTGACAACAGCCTATACACGGCCCGATATGCTGGAAAGTCGCCGCCGGAGTAACGCTTCGGCACTCGCCATCAGCCGTATTCGGTTAAGCGCCGAATTTGACTTATTCTGCGCTTTCTTGATCGAACCCGAATGGATGAGGATATTGTTGCGTTAACAGAAAAGGTGGCAGATGAATGAGTAGCAGCAATCAAATGTCCTTTCGCGTAAAGCAACCGCACGCCATGTCCGCTGAAGAAGCGCTCAAGGAATTGAATGCGGAATCGAAAGGACTGAGCGCTGATGAAGCAGCACAGCGTCTTGATGTCGCAGGCCCCAATCGGCTTCCGGAACCGCCCAAGGAAGGGCTGCTCAAACGCTTTTTCAAGCATTTCAACGATTTGCTGATCTACATTCTTGTTGCGGCGGCCTTGATTACGGCTCTCCTTGGTCATTGGGTGGATACCGGGGTGATCTTCGGCGTGGTGCTGATCAACGCCGTCATCGGGTTTATTCAGGAAGGGAAGGCCGAGCAGGCGCTTGAGGGCATACGAAAGATGCTGTCCCTGCATGCCCGCGTGCGACGCGACGGCGAATGGGTTGAAATAGAGGCCGACGACCTTGTGCCGGGCGACATCGTGCGATTGCGTTCCGGCGACCGCGTGCCCGCGGATTTGCGGCTGATAGAGGTGGTGAGCCTGCGCATTGAGGAATCCCCACTGACCGGCGAATCGGCCCCGTCCAACAAACGAATTGACCCCGTCGCGACCGACGCCGATCTCGGCGATCGCCACAGCATGGCGTATTCGGGCACGATGGTGGTATCCGGACGCGGTCTTGGGGTGGTAACGGCCACCGGCCCCGCCACTGAACTGGGCCGCATCAACAAGATGATTTCGGAAGTGGAAAAATTGGCCACGCCCCTCACGCGGCAGATGAACCGCTTCGGCAAAATCCTCTCTGGCATCATCGTGGTGATGGCGGGGGGTATGTTTCTTGTCGGCTATCTGTTGCATGATTTCGACATCCACGAACTGTTTTTCGCTGCGATTGGCTTCGCGGTCGCCGCCATTCCCGAAGGCTTGCCGGCGATTCTCACCATCACGCTGGCGCTTGGCGTGCAGCGTATGGCCCGGCGCAATGCCATTACGCGCAAACTCAACGCCGTCGAGACGCTTGGATCGGTTACGGTGATCTGTTCTGACAAGACCGGCACGCTCACCCGCAATGAGATGACGGTGCGGCATGTGGTGACCACAGCGGGTCGCTACGATGTGGCAGGCACTGGCTACCAACCAAAGGGCGGGATTACCCGCAACGAGCGGGATGCGTCAATGGATGAAGACGCCGACCTGAAAGCGCTTGTGGAGGTCATGGCGGTCTGCAATGATGCGGAGATTGCGGAGGAAGACGGCCAGTGGAAGATAACGGGCGAACCGACCGAGGGCGCGCTGCGCGTCCTGGCGCGCAAGGCGGGTTTTGATGATAAAGACTATGAACGTTTGGCGGTAATTCCCTTTGAGTCCGAAAACAAGTTCATGGCCACGCTAAACCGCACGCCCGGCGGCGACGTCCGTATTTTTCTCAAAGGCGCGCCGGACCGATTGCTGGACCGCTGCCAAAGCCAATGGAATCCGGACGGTTCCACCGACGCGCTTGATCGTGATCTATGGGAACAGCAGATTGAGGAATTGAGCAATCAGGGATTGCGCGTGCTGGCCGCCGCCGCACGCGAAGTGGACAGCGGAAAAGACGACCTGAAAATGGAAGACCTTGAAGAAGACATGGTCTTCCTGGGGCTGGTCGGTATCATTGATCCGCCCAGGCCCGAAGCCATTGAAGCCATCAAGATTTGTCATCAGGCCGGCATCCGCGTGAAAATGATCACTGGCGACCATGCCGGCACTGCGAAGGCCATCGGCCGTGAGATGGGTATTGGCGACGATGGGCACGCGGTCACCGGCGCGGAACTGGAAGCGGCTTCGGACGAAGACCTGCGCCGTCTTGCCGCCGAGAGCGACATCTTCGCCCGCACCAGCCCGGAACACAAACTGCGCCTGGTCAAAGCCCTGCAGGCCAACGGTGAAGTCGTGGCCATGACCGGCGACGGCGTCAACGATGCGCCCGCGCTCAAGCGCGCCGACGTGGGCGTGGCAATGGGCATCAAGGGATCGGAAGCAACCAAAGAAGCCGCAGATATTGTGCTGGCGGACGACAATTTCACCTCCATCGAGCGCGCCGTAGAGGAAGGCCGCACGATTTACGACAACCTGCGCAAGGCGATCGTGTTCATACTTCCCACCAACGGCGCGGAGGCGCTGGTGATTTTGGCAGCCGTTGTTTTCGGATGGGTGTTGCCGCTGACTCCCGTGCAGATTCTTTGGGTCAACATGGTCACCGCCGTCACGCTGGCGCTGGCCTTGGCCTTTGAGCCGTCCGAGCCTGGATTGATGCAGCGGCCGCCGCGAAAACCGGGCGCGCCCATTCTCGGCGGCGCGTTTCTCTGGCGCATCGGATATGTCTCGACCCTGATCGGCGGCGCGACCATCGCCGTGTTCCTGCTCGAGAAGCGAATTGGACTCCCCCTGGATGCGGCGCGCACACTCGCGGTGAACACGCTCGTCTGCGGCCAGGCATTTTACCTCTTCAACAGCCGCTATCTTCAGGAATCAAGCCTGTCTTTGGGCCGACTGTTCGCCAACCGAGTGGCGTGGCTGGCTGTCGGCGCGCTCGCGTTGCTGCAACTCATCTTCGTCTACGCGCCGTTCATGCATCAGTGGTTCGGCTCAGC
>CAZLII010000091.1:0-10612 GCA_964559065.1 uncultured Nitrospirales bacterium
CAACAGGATTTTCCAAGGGTTTTGGCCATATCCTTTCATTTTTTTAACAACCTATCTTGGACAACACTGTAACGTATTCTTGTTTTCCGAGTCGTGTCGCCTGATGATCATTGCGAGTCCCCCACCTCCTTCGACGGCGATTCGCAAAAGAAAGGGGAAGGTACTTTCAATACCTCGTTACACCGCTCCCGCGGTCTAACCCACCACCTCGGCGTTCCTGCGCTGCAGAATTATTGTTGCGTCCGGTTTCTTGTGTGTCCGCCGAAGCGCCTTGTGAAGGCGGGACCGTGCAGCAGGCCCGACCGAAGGTCTCCTATTCCCACACGTAATATCATGAGGTTCTACGTATGCCTCCGGGACCCTGGAGGGGTGCGGGACATTAGCCGGTGCTTGAGCGAAGCGACACCACCGGTTATCGGGACCTACATCAAAGGCGCCCCGGAGGGGTGCAGGACAATGGCACGCTAAAGCGTGAACAACATACCTCTTCCGCCGCGCGCCCCGGAGGGGTGCAGGACCGAATAGGTAATCTTGCGGCGTTCCTTGGCTGGGGAACTCGGTATGCTCAAGGTGTTCGCTTTGCCCGGGAATCCGCTGGCATGTTTGATCAGTGACCAGTCAGATGTTGTGCAGAATTGATAAACAATTCACGGGCTGGGCAATTCTTTTCAAACGACTGCTTTCCATAAGTTGATGCAATAGAATAAGTTGCGTATTCAGCCAGTTCTGGTATGAATTATGCTATCAATTCATTAGGAAAGAAGGGTGGTCACTTCCATTTGAGAAATGCGGAAGGCGTAGAGAACAAGAAGGGAACGGTGATGAAAAGGGTAATGGTGTTCACAGTGGGTGTCGTCATATTGGCATGTAGCGCGGGTTATGGCGACCAGATATGGGACCGGCCGGAATACAAACCCTCGACGGATTTGACGCTGGGCGCGTGGTCCACTGTTTGGGGTGGTGTGGAAGGTTATGTAATTGACGATCCTTTCCAGATCAATCTCTTGTACCAGGCAGGGATAGAAAATAGCGCCATAGACGCTTTGAATGACTACCTCAGTCCAGGATGGACATACAATTTCTCTGATAATGAACACTATGTGTTCGCGTTTGATGCAGCCGGCAATTTGCCGGTATATACCTATCCGGACATTAATGATAGCAGCGACCCATTGATTCAATGGACGCTTACGGGGTGGCATCAGACCATTTTCGCGGGGAGCATGGAGTATGAATATGATGGGGAAGATTTGGTATCCATCTTCTTCCGAGTCGATCCCGCGCAAGGATATCGTCCTTTTCCGAACGATCCGCCGGTAAATGATGTCGAAGTCTTCAGTGGGATCGTATTGTCCGAGGTGGTGGGCTATAGATACTATGTGAACTCCCCTGTGGTGCCTGGTGAAGGGAGTATCCTACGGGTCGAGTTGGTCCCCGTTCCTGAGCCGGCGACGATGGGAATTTTCGGTCTTGGCCTTATGGGGTTGGCAGCGATGCGGGTGCGCCGGCGGACGGCGTGATGTTGAAGAACTGGAGGAACAGCGGGAAAACTTCTAAGCACTAGGTGAGTTGCCAATTCATGAGGGCGGGGCGGTCGCGGTTGTGCCCCTTTCGCGGCCGCCCTTCGCTTTTTTTTAAGGGAGGATCGCCCCGTCGTTTGTGGCTGTGGTACGGGAGCGCTATTCAGGCGTCGGGTGCTCTTTGCGGGAAGGGGGAATACTGCAAAAACCTATGATATTTCCGTGATTTGGTCTTCCTGTGCCCGAATTATCCCAGGGTATGTTCTTGGGGGATGCATTGTCGGGAGGCAAGAAATGCCGGGGCTGTTCCGTTCATTGGACAAATTTGGGGCAGGCCTGCCAGTTTTTCGTGAAAAATTTGCTTGCATATAGGAGGCTTATGCTGTATAATAAAAGTTGATTCAGAAGTGAAGAATCTTCTGGGGGCTCCATAGCGCATCCAGGGGAAGGAGAGAAGGGGTCTCAACAGACGGGGTGAATACCGATCGAGGGGTTTTGAGGTTTGGGGCTGCATTCATCCGTATTGGTGGTTGAGGATGATTTGGTGGTGCGCACGGCGGTGTGCGCATTGCTGGATCGGCTGGGACATGCCTACGCCGAGGCGGCGTCGTGCGGGGAAGCAAAAGCGCTGCTTGCGGACCGCGCCTTTGCGTGCGCCATCATTGACTTGGGGCTTCCGGATGGCAACGGCTTGTCGTTGGTGCCGATTGTCCGGCAATGCAATCCATGCTGCACGCCCATCATCCTGACGGCCGATGCGCGCCCTGAAATCATCGTGGAAACAATGCGGGCGGGGGCTTTTGACTATCTGGTGAAGCCGGTGGACTTCACCACGTTCCAGGCGGCGCTGGGGCGCGCGCTGCACCACCACGAGGTTACGCGGGAACGCGACGAACTGCTGAAGGCGCTGGCGGAGGAACGGGACCTGTTGCGGACGCGGGTTGCGGAAGCCACGGCGGACCTGCGGCGTCATGCCAGTCATATTGAACTTGTGAATATGCGCCAGGAAGTGCTGCTCCAACTGAACCGGCTGCCGGAGGAATCGCATACGGAAGAGGCGCTTTTCCGGAGCCTTTTTGACAAATTAGCGCCGTGCGTGCCGCTGCACTGCGTGGCGTTGGTCACCACGCATTCGCGCGAGTGCTTCATCGCGGTGACGCCCGCCGAGAACGGCAGGCCGGTGGTGGTGACGGCGGAGCCGTCAGCGGACAACCCGGCGGCGGAAATGTCCGGCGGACCGGGGCCGGCGTATGGGGACCTCGCGGCTGCGGTGGAATCGCATGTGGGGTTGGACACAAGCGCCTGGCACGCGCGGACCTATCCTCAGGGGGGCTTGGGGCGGGTCTATTGCACGGTGGGTTTCTTTTTGCCGCGCGATTGTGAGGTGGACGCCGAATGCGATGCATTTCTGAGCGCGTGCGCGGGGATAATTGCGTCGAAATGGCAGGAAATGCGCCTGTTCCACTATGCGGCCCGGCGGGCCAGCGTGGGCAATCTGGCGCTGGACGTTTCGCGGGAAATGGTGCAGATGCTGACCGCGATTCGGACGGCGGCGGATGTGGTGATGGAAAGCGGCCTGTCGCAGGAGGGGGTGGAGGGGATGGCCATTATCAACGAAAATGTGGAACACCTGCGGCAACAGTTGAAGGAACTCCGCATCTTGTCGTCCCCGCAGAAGAACACGGTCGAGACGGTGCATCTGGAGCATTTTGTGGACCAGGCGCTCGACTTCCTGGCGGGCGTGATCGAGCAGCGGGGCATTGTCATCAACAAGGATTTCCACACCAGCAGCGAGTGCGTGCTGTTCAATGGCGCGGCCTTGGCGCGCACTTTCCTGGACCTTATCACGAGCGCCGTGCGTTCGGTGGAGAACGGGCGTCAAGTCGGCCTGCGGCTGCGCGACAACGGGGCTGACACCGTCCAGTTTGAAGTCAGTTACGACGGGCTGAGTTCGGAACTGTTCGGCGTGGCGCGCCGGGTGACGGACCGCTTTGTTCCGGCAGCCCTGTGGAGTCATCCGAAGTTTATTATGGCGCAGCGGGCCATCCGGGGCTGCGGGGGCACGCTGACGATTGAGCATAAAATGGAGGGGTGGTGCGCATTCAGCGTGATTCTGCCCAGAAACGCGCTGAGTTCAAGTCACGAACTGGAGGAGATAGGCGTATCATGATGCAGGCGCAAGTGTCCGACATGTCTGAAGCCAAACCGAGGGAAAAGAACGCGGCCAATCTGCTGCTTGTAGAGAGCGACCCGGGGGTGCGATGGTCTCTGGAGCGGGGATTGACCCACTCAGGGTACCACGTGAAAAGCGCCACCACGCCCGATCAGGCGATTGAACTCGCCCAGCATAACGGCATTGCCTCCATTCTGATGGAGATTCGCCCGGAGTCGGGGTTTACCATGGATGTGCTGTCGCGGTTGATGAATACCGGCAATGGGCCGGTGGTGCTGTGTTCGTCGGTGCACGCTTCGCCGCGCCTGGTGATGGATTGCGTGCAGCGGGGGGCCTCCGGTTTCCTGCCGCGTCCGTTCAGCCTGGGAGAAGTGCGCGCGGAATTGCACCGCGCGGTGAAGGCCCGCCGGAAAGTCGCACCGATGGCGGAGGGCGACACCGACCAGGAGCCTTCTCTCCTCGTCGGGGTGAGCCAGGCCATGCAGGAACTGCGTGTTGTCATCCGGCAGGTGGCTCAGACCAATCTGAATTGCCTGATTCGGGGCGAAAGCGGCGTCGGCAAGGACGTGGTGGCGCGCGAAATCCATCGCCTGTCGCCGCGCCGGGACATGCCCTTCGTGAAGGTCAACTGCACCGCGTTGCCGGAACAATTGCTGGAAAGCGAACTGTTCGGGTATGAAAAGGGCGCGTTCACCGGCGCGGCCGCTCCCAAGCCGGGACGTTTTATGCTGGCCGACAAGGGGGCTATTTTCCTGGATGAGATTTGCGATGTGCCGACAAGCGTTCAGGCAAAACTGCTGCAGGTGATCGAGCACAAGGAGTTTACCAAACTGGGCGGAAAAAAATCCGTCAAGGTGGATGTGCAGATCATCGCCGCAACCAATGCGCCCATCGAGCAGCGGATTCTGGACCGGTTCTTCCGGCAGGACCTCTTTTTCCGGCTGAACGAAATCTGCATTCGCGTGCCGCCGCTGGCGGAACGCAAAGAGGATATCCCGCTGCTCGTGCGCCACTTTGTGCAAAAGCACCGCGAACTCGACAGGCGAAATGCGCCCGATATTACCCCGGAGGAAATGGCGGCTTTATGCGAGTGGCACTGGCCGGGGAATGTGCGCGAGTTGGAGAGTACCGTCAAACGCTGGTTGACCCTGGGACAACTGCATATTGGGCCGGACGCCTACCGCGAACGCACCCGTAGCGCGGGCGGCGGCGCGGCAACGCCTCTTGAGAACGGCGCAGACGGGACCGATGAAGCAAGCCCCGAACGGATTTTGGAAGTCCTGGAAAAATGTCAATGGAACCGCCGGAAGGCCTGCCAGGTACTCAATATGAGTTACCAGACGCTCCGCCGCCGTATCCTAAAGTATAACCTCATTGGTCAGCCGTAGCCGTCCCTTGGCTGGCAATAGCACCGGCGATGCGGCGGGCGCAAAAGAGCGGGGATCCTTGGCGATCGAAGGGCCGGCAGGAAAAGCGGCGACAAATGTTTGTCAGAAGTGAATAAGTTGTTCAGAAAAGAACAACTTTTTTTCAGCCTAAGTGCATGAAATAGCAGGAATTAACGACTGGGATAATAGTGGTATAGAATTTGCTCCAAAAAGGGGGTGATGTCTGTTTGGGCATCAAAGGGTGGGCCAGTGCATCGGACGGGCCGGGGCGATGTAAGGGCAACCACGAGCGCGGACGCGCGCCAGACGGTGCGAGGGCTCGATTGCGGCAAATTGGCAATGAAACACGAAAAGGCGATATGCGCGCATGCGGGTGTTGTGGGTAAATGAAGCGGCGGATTTCGTCGGCGGCTGCGAACAGTACATTTTCAACACCGCGCGGCTGTTGCGGGACCACGATGTCCAGTCTTCCCTTCTTTACGACTGCCGACACCGGTTCTCCACCGAATTTGTGAAGCCATTCGACCAGGCATGTCCCATCGTGGATATCCAAGCCCAAGCGGCGGCCATCCGGCCAGACCTGATTTACATCCACCGGCTCGACGGCCGCAAGACCATCGAAGCGCTCATGGAAACCGGAATTCCCACAGTGCGCTTCTTTCATGATACCAAATTGTTTTGTCCACGTGAGCATCGGTACACGGCAATTAGACATCAGACATGCCACAAGCCGATGGGGATGCGCTGCTATTTTCCCTGCTTGGGATTTATCAATCGAATAGACGCTTTTCCAGGCATTCGCCTGAATCTCGTGCGAACGCTTCGGGCAAATATCAGGGCAAACAAAAGACTTCATGCCTTTGTGGTGGCTTCACGTTACATGGCTGCGCTAATGGTCAAACACGGTTTTCCCTCCGACCGCGTCCATGTAATTCCACTGTATGCGCTGCCGCCGCAAGATGGAGTGCGGACTGCGCGCGAGCAGGATTTGTTTTTATTTATCGGGCACTTGGTGCGCAGCAAAGGCGTGGATACGCTTTTGCAGGCGATGGCGCTGACCAGGCGCCCAGCAAAACTCGTCATTGCCGGGCAGGGCCGGCAGGAAGAAATGTTCCTGTCGCTTCGCAACGAACTGGGTCTGCACAAACGGGTGACTTTCGTGGGACGACTCAGCCATGACGCCCTGTCCGATTGGTATCGCAAGGCTGCCTGCGTGGTACTGCCTGTGCGACAACCGGAATCGTTCGCGCTGGTGGGACCTGAAGCCATGAGTTACGGGACGCCCGTAATCGCCACAGATATCGGCGGTGTCGAAACGTGGCTGGAAGATGGCAAGACCGGTTTGGCCGTTCCCCCGAATAATCCGCAGGCGCTCGCGCAGGCAATGGATAACATCGTCGAAGCAAATGGATTGAGGGATGAGATGGGAGAAAACGCACGAACAAAATACCACGAATTGTTTAGACCCGAAAAGCACGTTCATGAATTGCTGGCGCACTTCAATGCAATCCTGGAAAGGACTGCCCAATAATGCGCGAGTGGGGACGTTTTTCGGTGCGCGGGAGCGCGGCTTTTGAGGAGCAGATGGCTGCCCTTCTCAGTGAAATCGCCCAAGAATCGAATAATGTTCTCTCTCCCCCTGTATGCCGGGCAATGGTATTGCTGGGGGGCTATGGTCGGGGAGAGGGCGGCGTGATGGTGACAGATGGCGAGGAACACCCTCACAATAACCTGGATTTTATTGTCATAACACGGTCGCTTTCCCACGAGCAACAAGATTCGCTGAAGACGCATCTGAAAAATGTCCTTTTCCCCTTGACACGAGAGAAAAATATCGAATTTGATTTTTCTCTTGTTGACGAAACACGACTTCGCCGGTCACCCAGTCTGGTGATGTGGTATGACATGAGGTACGGGCACAAGACGGTTTGGGGCGATGCAGGCCTGGCCCCGTCGCTGAAGCAGTTTGCATTGGAACGCATCCCGGCCTGGGACATCCTGAACCTGCTTGTGAATCGCGGGACTTTGCTCCTCATCAACGAACAACTCATTGCGTCGCGTCCACTGCCGCCCGAAGACAGGGAAATGATCGTGAAGCATGCCATGAAGGCCATTATCGGTTATGGCGATGCGTTCCTTTTTTTCGAGGGGAAATATCACTGGAGTTACGAGGAAAAACAGAAACGTATGCGCGCATGCGCCGAAGCGCCTGAAGCGCTTCGACAACTCTATGACATGGCGATTGAATTCAGGTTTCAGCCCAATTTTGCGCCCTACATTAACAGTGATTTGTTCTCATGGCTGGAGGAGTTGTGGCAGGTCCTGGAACCAATTCATCTCGCATGTGAAAAGAAGCGACTGCGGCGCTCGGACTTGACTTGGAACACATACCCGGAGGCTGCTTTCCAAGACGCTTTGCTTGCTGATATGCTTAGCCTGCGGGCATGGGCGAAAAAGGCGGTCAACTATCTGAGAACCTCAGGAACATTGCCCAATGGCCGAAGCGTCGGCGCGCGGCTTGGATATCGCGTGCTTGGCGAACGCGGCATCTTGCCGATCCTGTTTCCCTCCGTGGCATACGATCTCGACGATAAGACCTATCGGGAATTCGCGGCCGCCTTTCTGAATGCGAAAAGCACAGCGAGGGATGAACTGCGCCGCGCTTATCTGTATGCATGGGGAAGCATTATCGAGCCAAACTTTCTGTGCCTGGCCAAAAAGTGGGGGATGCCCCTGGAAGCCGGTGAACGCTTATGATCTGCTTGACCGGAGACATCCATCACATGAGCCTGAAAAACGGCAACCAGGCGCATTGCGACATCACCGAGGTGCAGGTCGCCCAACGATACCTCAAGATACTGGAGGAAGCCGACGTCAAGGTTACGTTTTTTATCACGGGAAAATGTTTTGCCGAGGAGTGGGATGATCTGAGGCCCATTTGTGACCATCCTCTGGTCGAAGTGGGCGGGCATACCTATGCCGCGTTCAAGCCGGATTGGTGGCACCGCGCATGGAACAAGATCAACGGCAGTTACAACGGTCCCGAATGGTATCAACGCCGCGACGTGCGCAAAACGGTGGACATCATCAGGAAAAAAAGTGGACGGACAATTCGTTGCTGGCGCAACCACATGTACATGCACGGTCCGTTCACGGAAAAAGTCCTCCGCGATTGCGGCATCTCCATCTGCTCCGACGGCGTGAAACGCGACGCCAATGGACCTGCCCCGCATCCCAGCGGCATCCTCAACTTCCCGATCAACGTCATGCCCGACCATGAACACCTCTATCACGCCGAACGCACGCCGGAATGGGTGGACTGGTGGGTGCGCCGATATAACTGGGCGGATGATTATGGCCCTGAATCCTATTACATCGAAGAATGGACGGAACGCATGCTGGAGGAACTCCGACAACACGAAGAAAACGGCGTGCTCTCCAACATGCTCATTCATCCCATCGTCATGTATCTCTGCGACCGGTTTAAGTCCTTCGAGAAAATCCTCGCATTCCTCGCAACCCATCAGACCGTGTATATGGGTGAACTAAGCAACACGCACGAGAAAAAGGACGCAGCACATTAATGGAAGAGAAAAATCCCCGCGTATCTGTGATCGTCCGCACCAAGAACTGTGAGAATATCATCGGCGAATCGCTTGCCGCGCTGTTCTCTCAGCACTACAAAGACTTTGAACTGATTGTTGTTGATTCAGGATCAACCGACAGCACACTGGAAATTGTTGGAGAATATCCCTGCACCCTTATTCATATGCCGCCGGATGAGTATATTTCCGGAAAAGCCCTTAACTTGGGTGCCTCACATGCACGCGGGAAATTGCTCATATTTCAAAACTCGGATACTGTGCCCCTCACCCCCGACGCTTTGGGGCTTTTGGTGGCAGCGCTGGACGATCCTGAAGTGCAGGCCGCTTACGCGCGACAAGTCGCGCGGCCAGATGCGTGGAGTTGGGTCCGGCTGGAACTCGAATCCGCTTTCCCGGCCGGCGATGTCACGCCCCCATGGATTACTTTCGAGGCGCCGTTTTCCATCATGCGAAAAACTGCATGGGAAGAGCACCCTTTCTTTGAAGATGCGATGTATTCGGAAGACACAGAATGGGGGCATTGGGCACGGAGGAACGGAATGCGAATAGAATATGTCAAAGATGCGCGTGCAATGCACTCGCATAATCATAATCTACGTCAGGTGTATAGCCGCTTGTTTTGTGAGGGCGAAGCGCTGGCGTTGTTTCTCGGAGACAAGAACAACATTCTCGCGGAATGCGGGAGGGCATTCACCGCCATTTTGAAAGAATGGGCATATGCAATGCGCCAACGCGAATTTGCCGACATACCCTACATCCCCATCCGCCGCGCCGTGATGCATTGTGCGTACTACAAGGGACACAAACTGGGCGAATGGCGACTCGCGACAGCCAACAGAGATCCTTCAATGGGGCAACGTATTATACTCAATAACATACATCCAGATTTGCCCCGATGTGATAAACTTATTACAGCACAAGAGAAACAAATTGAGCGAATGAAGGCTCGTAATAGACGATGAAGATTCTACGATGGGGATTGTATCATATGGAAATGACATGATCTATATGAGTTACTAAAATATTTATGAGAATCGGTATACTTGCATTCGCATGCGACGCGGGGCGCTCTGGAATCGGGCAGTACCTGATCCATTTGTTGCGGGAATTCCCCAAAATTGCGCCCGAGGTGCAGATTGAAGTCATCGGTCATGCGGATGAAATGAATGTCTTTCTGCCACCCCAGCACAATTACACGATTCACGCGGTAAGCGCGCGGTGGAAGCATCCGATTCTCAACATCCTCTGGCAGAACGTTGCGCTGCCCCGGTTATGCCGGGCGCGGCGCTATGACGCGGTGTTTCTGCCTGCCGCCAACCGGCGGCTGCCCCTCCGGCTCCCATGCCCGTCCATCGGGACGGTGCATGATTTCTCCAGCATCCATGTGGCGGGAAAGTACGACCCGCTGCGCGACTTCTACATCAAGCGTGTGCTGCCGTTCCTGGTGCGCCGCCTGACACGGATAATTTCGGTTAGTGAATGCACCAAGCAGGACATCGTCCAATTCGCCCGCGTGCCGGCCGACCATATCACCGTCATCCCCCACGGGGTTGACCGCGACATATACCGTCCCGGGGACAAGGCCGAAGCGCAGCGCCGCGTCTGTGGGAAATACGGCATCCGACCGCCCTACATCCTCTACATCTCCCGCATCGAGCATCCTGGAAAAAATCATGTGCGCCTGATCCGCGCCTTTGCGCAACTGAAGCAGAACACCGCCCTGTCGCATCAACTTGTGCTGGCGGGCAGCGATTGGACCCGCGCGGAGGAGGTGCATCAGGCGGCCGCGGAATCCGGCGCGCGCGAGGACATCGACTTCACGGGGTTCGCGGACGGAAAGGACCTGCCCGACCTCTACCGGGGCGCGGACCTCTTCGTCTTCCCCTCGCTCTATGAAGGCTTCGGCATGCCCATCCTCGAAGCGAT
>CAZLII010000092.1:0-10611 GCA_964559065.1 uncultured Nitrospirales bacterium
GCAGCCCGCCGCCTCCCAGATAGCGCTGAGCGCCCGCACCGACCCCGCGCTATACGTGGGGCCGCGCCGCCGGGGCAGCGCCCCGGGCGGCGCGCTGTCCCCTGGCCGATTTAATAGCGCTATCGCGTACTTGCGGTGATAGCCCGTCTGCTTGCAGAATTCATCCAGCAGCGCCGAGCGGCCCTGACGGTCTGCCTTTTCATAACGCCCGCGATAAGACTTCATCCCATTCAAAACGCGTTCTCCTGACATCGTCCGTCCTTCCATTGCCGGTAAGATCGTAAATGGCAAGACGATACCACTGCTGGTAAGATTTTAGATGGCGCGATTCGTATCTTGACTTTTGCACCCACCTGTGCTATGTTCCGCCGTCCTGTAGAAGCCGAACCCTCGCATGTTGGGAAAAAGTTGGTAAAATTGAAGGGCAGAACATGACAGCGGCCTTCAGGGCATCGTCCACGGGCCGGCAAGCATGGAGAACTACATAGGCATGAACAAGCGGGACCTCAAGAAATTCGAGAAGTTGCTCCTTGAGGAGCGTAACCGTCTGTTGGGCAGTATTCGCAACATTGAAGAGGCTTCACGGCATAATTCCGGCCGGGACAGCAATGGGGACCTTTCCAGTTACGCGGAAGCCGGCACGGATAACTTTGAATTGGAGACCGCGCTCAATATCGCCACGGGGGAATCGCAATGGCTCCGAAACAATGCCTATGCCCTGCGCCGCATTGAAGAGGGCACTTACGGTATCTGCGAGATGTGTGAGCAACCCATCCCAAGGAAGCGTCTGGAAGTTTTTCCTTCCGCAAAGTTTTGCGTGGGTTGTCAATCGGAGTTGGAGAAGGATCAGATACTCAAATAGATTATCGCGCATGCACAGGTATCATCGGCGGGGAGAGGGGGATGCGATCGCAGCGGGGACGAGATGCCGATACGCCAGATAACAGTGCAATACGGGCGTCTCGCCCGTGTCGTTTTGTAAGAAAGGGAATGACCTGTCATGTTCCCCACATTGCTGGACCTGGGTTTGCTCCGCCTGCATTCCTATGGCCTGATGATCGCACTTGGATTCCTGACAGCGCTCTTCGGTGTTCAGCGATACATGAAGCCGCGGGGGGTCGATCCTCAGGTGCTCAGCGAAATGGGTTTCATTGCGCTGTTCCTGGGCGTTGCGGGCACGCGATTGCTGTACATCCTGATGAATCCCGGCGAATTTTCCCTGTTGCGCCCTTGGGAATGGATCGCGGTGTGGGAGGGGGGACTGGTTTTTCAAGGCGCGATCCCCGTCACGTTCCTCTATGTGTACCTCGCCTGCCGAAGACGGGGTATTCCTTTCTGGGAACTGGTGGATGCGGGCATCCCCTATCTGGCGCTTGCGCATGCCTTCGGGCGCATGGGGTGTTTTCTGAACGGCTGCTGCTACGGCAAACACGCCGAGGGGTTGCCGTGGGCCGTCCGGTTTCCACCCGATAGTCTCGTATTCTATTCCGAGGCGGGCATGGCGCCCATGCCCGACGGCTGGTCACACCCCGTACATCCCACCCAGTTGTACAGCGTTGCGGCGCTGACGGCCATTTTTCTGGTCCTGCTGCTCTTGCGCGCTAAATGGCATCCCTTCACAGGCTTCACCATGCCGGTCTATCTCATACTCTACGGGGTCAAGCGATTTGTGGTCGAGATGTTTCGGGGTGACAACAATCCAACAGTGCTGGGCTTCGGGCTGCTGAGCAACCAGCAGGTCTTCAGCATCATTTCCATTCTCGTGGGCTTTTGGCTTTTCCAGTATCTTCGCTGGCGCGCCCGGCAGCCCGACACCGCCCCCGCCCCTCCTGCAAACCGGAAAAGACGTTAACGGAGCGCGGAAAAGCCCAAAATCTTTGCGCCTTGACAGGCCGAACCGTATAATCGGCGAGACGACTTTATCTTGTGATTTCCCTATGCCTGAATCACGAATGATGGGTCCATGCTTCAACGGTTCTTCTATATTGTCTTTTTCTTGCTATGGCTGCTGGCGGGTCTGGTTGCCGCTGAGGCCGGTTATCGGCTGTTTGCCTCTTGGGCTGACAAAAAAGCCGCCGCCTTGGGTCAGCAGTATCGAAACCGGGCGATTGATGACGAGATAACCTATTTAAAAGCCACGGAAGCCAAGGGTCCTGCTCCCCCCGCCGCCCTGCGCCCACCCATTGATGCACCGCGCCGCCATGATTTCCTCGCCTCAGAGGACGACGGTTTCCGTTGGGAATATGCGCGTACGCGCGGGGAATGGATTGCCGTTTTCGGATTGGACGGGCGTCTCAGCAAGAGTTATGCCCCGCAGCATCCCGAGGAAATGCGAGCGGTGGCCGACCGCGCGCAGATCGGCGATGCGATAGCGCAATGCCTCGTCAGTAATGAGCCGGCGGTTGCGGCAGACCTCCAGCGTGCGGTGCAAGCGGCGCTCGGCGGCGCCCCGCAGGTTCGCGACTATCCCCTCAAATTGCCGGATGGCGCGCCGTATCAGGTCGAATGTTCCTTCCTGCCGGTGAAGGACTGGGACGGTGTTGGCGATGCGTTGCTGGTTTTCGTCAAACCATCCCTTTTTGAAATCGTCTGGAAAAAATACCGAAGCCACATGTATGGCGGTGAAAACTTCGGGCATTGGATAGTCTGGACGAATAATGTCGGGTTCCGGGATCGGGACATTGACCTGCCCAAGCCCAAAGGCATCTATCGCATTGTGTGTGTGGGCGGCTCGACCACCTTTGAAGGACCGCGGAATGACCTGACCTATCCAAAGTTTCTCGAGCGGATGCTCCAAGAATACCTCACGACGGACCGCATCGAGGTTTTCTGCTGCGGGGTCTATGGATTGGATTCGCAGGGGGAAAATGCCCGTTTCCCGGACTATGCGGCTCTGGAACCGGACTTCATTCTGCACTATAACTTCGCCAATGACGCGCCGCACGTGATGCATCAAGCGTTGTCGGCATCACTGCATCCGCGCTTGCGGCGCATTACAGACAAGAGCCGGCTGTTGCGTTTGTTTCTAAGTCCCCTGCTTGTTCCGCCGCAAGAGTGCTTTGTCGAAATCATTCGATTGCATACCCTGTCGCGTATGGCGCATTTTTTTCAACAGGCGAAGGACGCGGGAATTGCCGCAGGATTGTGCAGTTTCGCATATCCGCACTTGGAAACACTGCCGAGGGACGAACAGCGCTTCTTCAGGGCGCGCGCTCGGGAAATTCTGGGCCTTGATGCAGCCATATATATGAGGGCAGTGAAAACCTACAATGCGTTACTTCCGGAGTTTTGCGCGGAGCAGGGAATCCTATATGTTCCCGTGGCCGAGAACTTCAACGGCGGAATCGCTGTTTTCAGCGATCACTGTCATTTGTATCTAAACGGCATCAAGGAAAAGGCGCACATCATTTTTGAGCAGATCAAGGATTTTGTCGCGGAGGACATCTCCCGGAAATCCGCAATCAAAAATACCACGCGAACCGAATGAAATGCGCCAACAGGAAGAATGATAGCAGGCATCATTCGTGTTCGATTAACGCGCGGTTTTGTGTTGATGGATTCCCGCTTGCGCGGGAATGAACTGCTAAAATGAGGCGTTTTGCGAGATTCGTCATTCCCGCGCAAGCGGGAATTCAGAATGATTCGTCAAGTAATCGAATTGCTTGAAACTATTGAGTGTAAACATACCAGGATCTTACTTAACCGAACATGAATGTAGCAGGCATGCAGGAAGCGGCAGCAAACACAAAAGAGAATCAGATGGTGCTGGGAGCCGCCCTCCAGAACACGCCGAGATGGCTGCGCGTGCTGCAATCAGCATGGCTTTGGCGCGGTGTTGATGTTGTGTTGTTCCTGTTGCTGATGCTTCAGGCCGCGTGTTATTTCACGGATATCGGCGAAGACGCATACATCAATCTGCGCTATGTCCGCAACTTACTGCGCGGTGACGGCCTGGTGTATAACCCCGGCGAATATGTCGAGGGTTTCAGCAACCCCCTGTGGACGCTTCTCCTGGCGGGGCTTGCAGCAATGGGATTCACGTTTACCCTCTCGCTCAATATCCTATTCTTCACTTTTACAGTCGCGTCGTTTCTTGTGCTGAGATCAATGTTGATTGCCATTTTTGGCGCAAATTCCGGAATGGCCCGCATTCCCCTGATCCTTATGGCGTGCGCGAGCGCATTGACGGCCAGTTATGGCAACGGACTGGAAGGCAGTGCAGTCGGGTTGTCCGTCGTGTTGCTCATGACAGGATGTGCGCTGCATAGGCCCGCATGGCTGCTGCTTGGCGGCGCGATGATGCTGCTCAACCGCCCGGAGGGCATCGTCTTTGCTGCATTGGCTGGAATCTGGCTGGCATATTCGTGTCACACGGGACATTGCGCATGGAAAACGTTCCGACAGGTGACGTTTTTATGGGGCGCATTGCTTCTTATCCTCACCACATTGCGGTTGTGGTACTACGGCGATCTTCTTCCCAATACGGTCTATGCAAAATCCTCCGCGTTTGAACACCCCGATTTCTTTCATAACGCAATCCAATATTTCGGCGCCTATTTCCGCTATGTCGGGTTTCCAATTGTTGTGCTGGCGGCTGGCGCTTTTTTCAATCAGTCGCGACGGCCCGTCGTCTCCTTTTATTGGGCGCTTGTCGCTGCGAATTGGGCAGTTGTGTTTCTTAATGGCGGCGATTGGATGCAGCATTTCAGGTTATTCATGCCGTTCTTCGCGACTCTGGCTGTGCTTGCGATGATCGCCGTGGAAGCCTCCCACGTGCGTTCTCGTCAACTCTGCCTAATTCTCACGATCATTTGTATCCTGTCAGCGTGGCACATGTTTGATCGCCGCGCTTTCATGGAGCGCATACCTAGAATATTGGAAAGATGGCGGATGGCGCGCAACGAGCCTGAAACCGTGCGCTTTCCCTTGTGCGGGAGTATCTCGTTTCAGGACATCGCGGAAGCGAATGACAAGGTGGTGGTGGAGAGCGGCGGTTTTCCAGCGTTTCTGCTGGATCATGTGCATGTCGTAGAAATGAACGGATTGACAGACAGAGAAATCGCCAAAGCGAAAAATCCTTATCGTTATCGGCGACCGGCGACTGGCGTCATCAACTGGATAGAAGTTTTCAAGAAGGAGCCGACCTATTTCATTTTCAACGCATTGAGTTCTTTCTACTGGATCAACGATATTGCGAAGGTTCCAGGCGCATCCAACGAATTACAGCGATTCATGGTCGCGCAATGTTCCTCCTTTGCTCCTGACGTCTCCCCTTGGAATATCATCCTGCTTCGTTCTGATGCGCCGGCGCTTCCTTCTTTGCTTCCGGTTTTCGGCGCTTTCGCGCCTGCAACAGATTTCATTTCACAGGAATTCGCTTCTTACTACTTCTATCCCGTGTACGATCCCGCAAAGGACATCTATCATAATGAAAGGCTCATGACAGAATGGGAGGCCATGCCCTGGGGGGACGATTCGGGCGGTTTGTATCCCGTGGAGTGGCAGCGTTGGGAATCGGGGGAGCGGCTCTCCGCCGCGATCTCGGTTCCACCCGGGAAATCCGCCATCGGCAAACCCCTGCGCGATGATTCTCCGATTCTGGTTCTTGTGGGCATCTGTCCGGAGACCGATCCGGGCGTGCGTATTGATTTTTCCCTTTCGGGCGGTGATACTTCCGATGAATCGCTTGGGGTCTGCGATGCGCGGGGACAGGACTCGACGCATTGCGCTACGTGGGTCACGCCCCTTGCTGTCGTTGGCGGCGGCGGACGCCGATTGGTCATCGCATTTGATGCGGATGCCGGCGGAAGTGTCATGATCGCGGCGCACCGTTGGTGTGATGCTTCTTTGCCAGATTTTCCAAAAGTGATCCGACCTGCGATGCCTTAAGCCGGAAATGGACGCCAGACAATGTGCTTTACGCTCATGGGAATACTGACCGCCTTTCTTTTGGCGACGCCGTTTCATCCCATGTCCCCGGAAGACGGAACCATTCATTATTGCGAGGATTTGCGCGACGCGGTGCGCAGCATGGATCGCCAGGGCGACTTCCTCTATGTTGTCACCTATTCGCATACTTCTGAATCACTTTTTCGTGTTTATGACATATCGAACCCACCGGGCCTGAAAGTTGTCAGTCCGAGATATATCCGTGGTATTCCCATCGCAGAGGGTGAAGGGAATGGAGGAAAAGGCGTTGTTGTCCGGGGAAACTATGCGTATATCGTCGCGGCCAGCGACGCCCCGTGCGAGGCTTTTCGCATCGTTGATGTAGCCGATCCGGCCAATCCTGTCGTTGTCGGCGGAGAGTCATTGGCGGTCTTCCCATCCGGTATTGGCGCCGCTTTGGATGTGGCCGACAACTATGCCTACCTCATTGGAACCTTCGGGCATTTTGTCGTTATTGACATATCCAATCCGTATGATCCGGAAATTGTGTCTATCACCCAGATTCCACAGGGGTATTGGACCGTCAAGCACCAATGTCATCCGGCGGATGGTCGCGAATATGTGTACACCGGGGGGCGCCCCTGGACCGAGAATAGGCACGATGCTTTCCGCATCATAGATGTCACAGATAAGAACAACCCCACAATTGTGGGCGGAGACAGCGTAGCGTTGGAAGGCATATGGTCATTGGAAGTAAATGGGAACTACGCATATATCGCGGCGGGCGGCAGTTTTATGCCAAGCAATGAAGAGAAATTCTTTATCCTTGACATTTCCGATTCCCGCCATCCCGCAATTTCGGCGGGGATGCATCTTGGGGAATCAGTCGCCAATTATGTAAAGCGCCACGAACGCCATGTGCTGGTCACGACGTGGGGCTACCCTGACGTTTATAATCTCTACATAATAGACCTGAACGATCCGCGAAAGCCGGCGTTATGTGGCAAAGCGTTGTTGCCCGATGCGCCGCTGGCTCTCGTTTTTTACAAAGATTACATCTTCGCAGGCCACGCGCCGATACAAAGGAAACAACCCTATCTTTCCGTCTTCGGATGGGATGCCGTCATGGGCGCGCCGAACGCGCAGAGATAAGGTCGTGTTCAACTGTTCAATCGTTGTATAGCAAGGCCAGCACGACATCTGCGAGACCTTCTGGGTGATTCGCCGCGACGGGCAGCCAGCGCACGCGGCTGTCGCCGCGAAACCAGGCGATTTGACGCTTGGCATAGCGACGGTGGTGCAGTTTTGTGGCTTCCACGGCGTCTTCCAATGACTGATCGCCGCGCAGATACGCGGCGATTTCACGGAATCCAAGCGCCTTAAGGCGTTCGATATGCGGGCCAAAGCCCTTTTCGAGCAGGTCGCGCACTTCTTCGACCCAGCCGTTCGCTATCATCCGGTCCACACGCCGGTTGATGCGCTCGTAGAGCACATCGCGGGGGTAGTCCAGGGCGACTTGCACGGCGGTGATAGGTTCCGCCTGCGCCTGGTGGTCCATGTGGAGTGCGGAGAAGGGGCGTCCGGTGATTTCATAGGCCTCCAGGGCGCGCACGATACGAATAAGGTCATTCTCGCTGCTGAGCATGGCGGCGTATTCGGGGTCCACGGCACGCAGTCGCGCCATGAGATGCGCGTTGCCCATTTCGCGCGCCTCGGCCTTGAGCCGCTCGCGCACCGCCTGATTGCGGGCGGGTCCTTCGAAGAGGCCGTCAATCAGCGCCTGGATATAGAGTCCCGAACCGCCCACAACAACAGCAGTGCGCCCTTGGGCGTTGAGCGCCGCCACGACGGCGCGCGCCATGCGCTGGTATTTGCCGGCGGCCATATTCTCGTCGGGCTGGATGAATCCGACAAGATGGTGGGGGATCTGGGCCAATTCTTCCGGGGTGGGCGCGGCGGACCCGATTTCCATGCCGCGATAGAACTGCATGGAATCCGCCGAGATGATTTCTGTGTCCAGTCGCCTGGCCAGTTCGATGGCGAGGCGGGTTTTTCCCGAAGCCGTGGGGCCGACCACGGCGAGGATGGGAATCACTGTGTCCTCCGGAAACTTTTTTCCATTTGGCGCTGGGTCAGTTCGATGATAATGGGGCGTCCGTGCGGGCAGGTATAGGGCGGCCGCAAGCGGCGGAACCCGTCCAGGAGTGCGCGGCGTTCCTGCGGTGTGAGCCGGTCACCCGCTTTTATGGAACTCTTGCAGGCCCAACTGGCCGTGCGCAACAAGTCCGATATCAGGTTCTCCCGGTCGAAAAGGTCGCCTTGGGCAAGTTCATCGAGAATCCTGTACACGGCGTCGGGGACCTTGGATTCCTCATAGAGGTGGCAAATGGCGGTGACTTGGAAGGTATTGCCGCCAAATGGCTCGATTTCTATGCCCAATTGTGAAAACAAGTCAATATTCGATTCCATCAACTTCACCTGCGCCGGGGCCACTTCGACGACCAGAGGCACGGCAAGCCGCTGGGATTCGTAGGCGCTGTCCTGCAGTTCCGCCATCAGGCTGTCAAAATTCAGGCGTTCATGCAGGGCGTGTTGATCAATAATCAGCAAGCGATCCTCCCCCGGCGCCAGTAGATAGGAGTCGAAAATCTGCATGGGCGCGTCATCGGGGGTCGAGACGGCGTGGTAAGCCGCGTCGGGAATGACCGGCTCGAAATCCGTGCGCCGGGACACGCCGGGCAAATCCGCCTGCGCTTCGGGCGGGCGCGGCGGCGCCGCCATGGGCTTGGGGTGTAAGGGCGCAGTCAATGCGTCGGTGAGTGGCGGCGCGGTGGTCGCGGTGTTCTCAGGGCGGGATGGGGTTTCGTATGGGGGCGTGTATTCCACAGGTTCCGGAGGGAGTGGAAAGTCACTATCGTCCCGGATATCCGGGACTTTACTGGATTTCCCGATATGACCTTCCAGAACCCGTCGCACGATGTCGCGCACGGCGTCCCGCGCGGCGCGCTCATCCCGGAACCGAATTTCCCGCTTGGTGGGGTGAATGTTCACATCCACGAAACGCGGATGCGCTTCCAGCAGAATGACCCCGACGGGATGGCGTCCAATGGTGACCAATCCACGGTAGGCATCCTCAAAGCCATACTGGAGGGCGCGGTTCACCACCGGCCGCTTGTTCATCAGAAAGAACTGATGGGACCGCTGCGCGCGCGTCAATCCCGGCAGGCCGATGACCCCCCGTAACGTGAATCCCGCCTGTTCTCCCCGGGCCTCGATCATGTCGTTCACAAAACTCAGCCCCCAAATCAGCGCGACGCGCTCACGCAGCGAGGCGTGCTCGGGGATGTCGAGGATGACCTTGTCGTTGTGCAAGAACTGGAAGGCGACTCCTTCGCGGGCAAGCGCGTGGCGCTGCACCACGTCTATGCAATGGCTCAATTCCGTGGTGATGCCCTTGAGAAACTTGGCGCGCACCGGCGTGTTGAAATAAAGGCGGTTGACCGTGACCCGCGTGCCGGGCGGTGCGCCGGTCTGGCCGACATCGCGCAGGATGCCGCCGTCTATCCGGATGCGCGTAGCGGAGGCGTCTTTGGCTCTTCGCGTAGTCAGTTCAAATTTCGATACCGACGCGATACTGGCCAGCGCCTCGCCGCGAAATCCCAGGGTTTTCACCGCCTCCAAGTCCGACGCCTTGCGGATTTTGCTCGTCGCGTGGCGCTCCACCGCGAGCAGGGCGTTCTGCTCCGACATGCCGTGTCCGTTGTCAATCACCTCGATCAGGCGTCGCCCGGCCGCCACCACCCGCACCGTGATGCGGGTCGCCCCCGCGTCCAATGCGTTCTCCAACAACTCCTTCACCACCGATGCCGGGCGCTCTACCACCTCCCCGGCCGCGATTTTGTTGGCCACATCGTCAGGCAAAATCCGTATCGGGGCTATGTTTGCGTCGCCGCTCATGCTGTTCGCTCCAAAGCCGGCCTTATTGTAAAGCAGCGGACCGGCAAAACGGAAGATTAGGCGACATTTCGGTCGCCAGGCCTGCCGCATGCTTTTCTGTGCGGCCCAACATCACAGAAAAGCGAAGGGACACGAGGCGTACGCCGTCATGGATCAAGGGCGGGGGAGAGGATGAAGGTGAAACGGGTGCCTTCCACTTCACTGGATTCCGCGCGGATGGTTCCGCCGTGCTGGTCAATGATCTGTTTAACGATGAACAGCCCCAGGCCGGTGCCGCTTTTTCCGGTGTTTTCCTCCACGTCATAGCGCTGGAACTTGTTAAAAATGTGCGGCAGGCGTTCCGGTGAGATGGGTTTCCCCTCATTCCATACGCTAAGTTCCAGGCGATTGTTGTCGGCACGCGCCTCCAGCGTGATAACGCCGTCGACGCGGCCGTATTTGATGGCATTGCCAATCAGATTCTCATAGACCACGCGGATGAGATCGGGATCCGCATGGCAGCGCAAATCATCCGGAATGCGGACTTCAATCCGCATGTTCTTGGCGCGTGCGGCGCCATCAAGCCGCCGACGCACCGGATCAATGATGTCGGCGAGCACCCGCACGATGCGCGGATGCGCCTCAAATTCCCCGCGTTCAATCCGCGCCAGTTGCAGATAACCCTCCGTCATTTCCTCCAGATACCGGAGATTGCCGGCAATGAGTTCAGCCACTTCCCGCTGCTCCGCATTGAGTTCGCCGCAATCCCCGTCAAGCAGCAGTTGC
>CAZLII010000093.1:0-10457 GCA_964559065.1 uncultured Nitrospirales bacterium
GCCAGCCATTGCATCCCCCCTTGCAGCACGGGATATTCAATGCCCAGCATTTCCGTAATGCGCGTTTTCAGCATGCGCGATATTCCTCCTGAAACGGTCCCCAAGCCTGCGCCGGTCCAACAAGAAACACCACCAGATTCCCGCTTTCTTCCCGAAACGCTGCACAAGAACGTGTGCTTTGCAAAGGGTAGCCTTCATCCGGAGTGCAAGGGATATGGTACCGGAACCCGGGCATGAAGACCAAACACAACGATGGCAATGCCACAACCGACACCCATTGCAGTTCTGTTGCGTTGTCGCGATATAATGCTGCGCAGACACGGGAGCCGCAATAATGAAGGCATTTACGAAACGGCGGTATCATGGGTTCGGACAGTTCTGGCGGGAATTGCGGGCGGTGTGGCGCGACCGCCGGGAACTGCGGGGCATTCTGAAGGGACGCACCCTGGACCCGAAATTCCGCGAGCGCATCATGCTGGCAATCACCGCCGTCAATCAATGCCGCTACTGCTCTTTCGCGCACACGCGCATCGCGCTGCGCGAAGGGCTGCGAAGAGAGGAGATTGACGGGTTTTTCCAGGGGCGCTTGGAGAATGTGCCGGAGGCGGAGCGGACCGCCATCCTCTATGCCCAGCATTGGGCCGAAAAGGACGGGACGCCCGACGGGGACATGGCGGAGCGGCTCCGCGTCGAATACGGCGGGGAGACTGCCGCGCATATCAACGCCACGCTGCGCATGATGCGCCTGAACAACCTGACGGGCAACACCGTGGACTGGATCCTGCACACCATCTCGTTCGGACGGCTCGGCGGCGCGTGAGCATGGACCGCGCGTTCCGAAAATATCAGCGCACCCCCTTTGATCCCGACCACTGCACGCGCTGCGGCCTGTGCCTTTCCCAATGCCCGGTGATGCGCCTGCCGGAAGATCGCGCCAAAGAAGAAATTGAGTCCCTCATTTGCTGTCTGGACGACCCGGACAACGCATCTGTTTCCACGCGGCAGGTCTTGCGCGACTGCACGAGTTGCTTCGCCTGCAACCTGATCTGCCCGGAGGATTGCCGCCCCACGAACCTTTTCCTCGACCTCTGGCATCGCGCTTATCAAAAGGAGGGCATGCCGGAGCGGGCGCGGTGGTTTCTGCCGAACAGCCGCCCGAATTTCCGCACCTATGTGCTGGACCGCCTGCCGCAGGATGAGCAGGATGCGGTCAAGGCGTGGGCGTCGCTGGAACCGGCGGAGACGATCTTCTATCCCGGCTGCAACCTCATCACCACGCCGTACCTGACCTTCTCGCGGGTTTTCGAGGGGCTGCCAATTCGCGGCGGGCTTGACTACTGTTGCGGCGAGATGTATTTCCGGATGGGCGCGTATGATCTCGTGGAGCAGACGGCGCGCAAGTGCACGGAATACTTCAAACGCCTGCAGGCGAAGATCGTTTACCTGCAATGCACGGCGGGACTCAACATGTTCACCAACATCCTCCCGCAGTTCGGCGCGGATTTCAGCGGCATGCGCTTCGTCCCCTTCCTCAAATATCTGCATGGGAAACTGGAATCCGGCGCGTGGCCCATCGTGAAGCGCTTCGACGGCAAAACGGTGGCAGTCCAGGATTCCTGCCATGCCCGGATATACGAGCCGGACTTCCACGAATGGCCGCGCAAAGTGCTCGCGATGCTGGGATTCCGGGTTGTCGAAGCGCCTTGCCACGGCGCTGCCGGGCTGTGCTGCGGCATTGCCTCGGGCTTCTCGCACGAATCGGGATATCACCAACTCGACCTGATCGCCGGACAGCGCGCCTGCGTGCGCAATCATCGCGCAGCGCGCCCCGACTATGTGGCGGTCTATTGCAGCGGCTGCCTGGAGATGATGTCGGTGTCGCGATACGTCGCGCGGTTGGGCAGCCCGGTGTATCACATCCTGGAACTGATCCAGGAAGCCATCGGCGAATCTCCGCTGCGCCGCCACCGGCGGGTCGCATTCAACTTTCTTGTCGGTACGTTGCGCCACCAGCGCGGCGGCAGACGGCGTTTCACGCCGCCGCCCGTGGAGTAAGGCAATGCCTCTGAAAAGATTCCAATTCACCAAAGAATTCATCGTGGAACGGTGTGATTACTGCGGGCGGTGTCTCGCGGAGTGTCCGGTGCTGCGCTTTCCGATGGACAAGGCTGTGGCGGAAATGCACGCCCTGGTGGACGGCGCGCCGTCGGAGGCGCTCGACCGATGCACGGGCTGCATGGCCTGCAACAGCATCTGCCCGCAGGACGCCGATCCGCACACGCTCATCGTGTCACGCTGGGGCGAACGCAACAAGCGGGAGGGGTTGCCCTATCCGGCGGGGCTGGTGCTGCCGCACCAGAAGTCCAACCTCTACACGCTGGCCATGCGTTCCCTGTCGCCGCAGGAACAGGCGCTGGTGCGGGAATGGGAGCGGAACCTGAACGAACCGCCGCCCGCCAACACCATGATCTACGCGGGATGCAACATGATCCTGCAACCCTTTGTGATGAACTCCACCATCTACCGCGACATCCCCATTTTCGGCGCGCTCCACCTCTGCTGCGGCGAACCGTTCTACCGCATGGGCTGCTGGAACCAGGCCAAGACCGCCGCCGCCCATGTGCAACAGGAGTTCCGGCGCATGAACCTCAAGCGGGTGATCATGCCCTGTCTGGCCGGATACCACCTTTTCAAGTATGTCTATCCCGCCGTGTTCGACACCCCGCTGGATGTCGAGGTGATCAGCATCGAGGACTGGCTCCACGACCGGATCGCGCGCGGCGAAATCGCGGTTGCGCCGCTGAACATCCGCGCAGTGCTCCACGACAACTGCTGGCCGAAAGCGTCCGGCGAGGACCTCTTCGACAAAGTCCGCGCCCTGCTCGACGCCATCGGCGTCCGCGTCGTCGAGCCGCCGAACACCCGCGAGCGCGCCCTGTGTTGCGGCATGTGCGCCGGAGCCGCGCGGCTGCGGCTGCGCGACATCGTCCGCACCGCCAGCGAGCGCCTGCGCGAACTGGAGCAGACGCCCGCCGATGTTATCGTGAACTACTGCGGCGGCTGCGACTGGCTCTTCAACGTCGTCAACCTGATGTACCTGTCCCGCTACAAGAAACCGCGCTACCACCTGCTGGAACTGGTGCAACAGGCCGCCGGCGAGAACCCCGCGCGCATGGGCATACGGCGTGCACGCCAGGTCATCCGCACCCTCACGCCCCGGCTCATCGGCCGTTACCTGCGCGGGGGACGATTTCATCTTGAAAATCCATAATGCACTTCTTTCGTCTGCATTCCCACCAGGCTAAAGCCTGTACTCCAGAACGGGAGCGGGAGCGGCCCGACCGCATCCGACAGGCTAAAGCCTGTACTCCAGAACGGGAGCGCGGGCGGCCCGCCGGAAAAAGGACAGCAAGGACGACAAGGACCACAAGGGCCACCAGGAAAATTAAGGCAAACCTGAATCGTTCGACGGGGCTTGCATTGCGCCGTGGATAATGTGTAGAAGAGCAGCCTTGCTTGGGGTGATGATAGGGTGCAACTGTGAGAACTTCATGCTGAACGATAGAACCCCTGCCTCGGAAGACGTGCCGAAGCGGGCGCGGCCGCGCGCGGAGGTGGCGCCGGCCATTCCGCGCATGGCGCAGGACCGCATGCTGGAAAAGGGACAGCGGATCCTGTGCTACGGATGCGGCAACGGTGCGGATGTGGCCTGGCTGAAGGCGCGCCGCTTTCGCGTGCACGGCTACGACCCGCATCCGCCCTTCGGCTATACGGACCCGCCCACGGGAAAATACGACTGGGTCTTTGTGGTGTATCTGATGACGCGCCTGAAATCCGACGAGAAGCGCAGGGAAACCCTCCGCGCTGCGGCGGGCTTTGTGCGGCCGGGCGGAAGGTTGGCGATCATCTCGCGTCACTGGGCGCGCCAGACCGATCCCGCAGCGCAATGCCAGGCCATGCTTGAAGGCATGGGATTGGAAGCGCCGGAAGTGCTGAACTACGAAACGGATGACAACGCGATAGTCATAACCGCCCGCATGTCCGGCGTGTATCAGCCCCGGAATCCGGTGACGTGGGTGGATGATGCAGATACGGCGGCGGTGCTGTGCGCGCAACTGGTCCGGGAGCCGGTCATCGCCTTGGATGTGGAAACGACGCTGGACGAGCCGCGCACCTTGTGCACGATTCAATGCAGCACGGCGGACCACAATTGGATCATTGACGCACTGGCGGTGAAAGACCTCGCGCCCGTCAAAGCATTGTTGGAAAACCCCGCCGTGATGAAAGTGATCCACAACGCCCTTTTCGAGGAGCAGGTCTTTTCCAGATATGGCATCAGAATCATCAACGTCTATGACACCTTGCCCGTGTCGCGCAAGAAGCACCGGAAGCAATCCGACGCCGGACACAAACTCGGCGAAGTCTGCGAGCGGGAATTGGGCGTTTATCTCGACAAGTCGCTCCAGGTTTCCGACTGGACGCGGCGCCCGCTCAGCCCGGAGCAAATCGCCTATGCCGCCGTGGATGCGGAAGTGCTGATGGGCCTGTATCGCGCCTTCAACCCGCCCGAACCGCCCCAGAACCTGACATTGTTCTGACAGGAGATGCGTGCATTACCCGGACGGAAACGACCGTTTGTAGAGGTCAAAAAAGGTGTAGGGATCGCAGAATTCCCAATCTTCGCCAGGATATTCCTGGGCAAGCAAATCACGCACCGCCTTGATGGTCGAAGGCTTCTGCAGAATCCACCGGAAAATGAGGAACTGTGGCTTCTCCGGCCGGGCGAATCGCGCCATTTGCGCGGCGGTTTGCTTCAAATTGCCGAGGTTGGGGTAGATGTCGCTTGCATGCCGCAGGAACGGCGTCTGGCGCACAATGGGCTGTTCAAAGCCCAACTGCATGCCCACGCCGCCGCGCGAGAACTGGGCATACGCCTCCTGCACCGCCAGCGGCATGTCGCCGTGGAAGCCGTTGATCACGAAGCCGGTGATGGCATAGTCAAAGCGGCGGTAATAGGCCATGTTGTGGGCGACCCACAGGTCCAGCGCGTCGGGAATCCCGCTCTCCAGACGGGTTCCGGTCAGGAGATTGGGATTCAGGTAGCCCGCCCCGGAATCCCCCGCGATGAACCAGTCGTTGGGCGTTTTTGTGTTGTAGATGTGGTCGAAGACATAGGGTACGCGGTCTGAAAGATTGGGATTGAACGCCCACGCCACCGGCAGTTCGCCCCGCACCGGATCGTCCCACACCTGGGGGATCATGCGGGAAAGCCACGCCGCCGAGTCGTAGTCTCCCATGTAGATGAGCACATAGGTCTTGCGTTCCAGCGGCTGCTTCGCGGGCCGCCGGTTCTGGCGGTATTCGCGGCGCAGCGGATGATGTTGGTACGCCGAGGCGTTGGTCAGGCATGCCAGCCCCAGCGCGTCGGCATCCATGATGGCGTTGTGGGCCGAGAGCAGCGCGGCGTATTCCCACTCCGTGGGCACGGGTTCATGCTTGCCGCCCGCCGGGCCGTGGTTGGTGTATTTCAGGTTCCAGGGCACAAAACCGCCCACCGTGATCATCCGCTTGCCCTCGCTTTGGCGGTGTTGCGCTTGCAGCAGGGCGATGAGCGTGTTGCGGTCCGCGCCCAGCGGCTGATTGGGATCATCCACGGGCGTTTCGTCCGGCCAGACGCCGAGATCGAAAAAGAACGCCCGGTTCGCGATGTAATAGTCGTGATTCACCAGCGTCGCGTTGTGCAGGTCGTTGTAGTGAAATCCCGGCTTTCCGGGCTCCTGCGTGTAGGCGTCAATGTAATACGCCATCAATGCGGGGTGACACCTGCCCTTGTCCAGATACTCCCGTTTCGCCCACAGATAGGCGTCGCACTTGGCGCTCCCCGTCTCAAGCCCTTTGAACCTGCCGACAAGGTCGAGTTTCACAGGAAGTTTCGGGCCTCCCGCCACCATGCGATCATACAGGGCGCTTCCCGCGCGGACCGGCAGCCAGCCCTCGACGCCGCAGACCGTAGCCGCCACATTGGCCGTGGCCGGCACTTCCGGGTCCCATAGCACCGCGCCGTTCATCGCCTCCGGAAACAGTTCAAAAAGCCGTTCCAGCGACGATTCCCGCTGAATGGGCCGGTCCTTCAGCCAGCCGCGTTGCAACAGTTCCAGCCAATAGTCATCCAGGTTGATCGGGCCGTCCTGACCGCTCCCTTCCAGAAAGCGCATGATCAGGCGCGGCCGTTCCCCGTTCACCACACCCTGCAAGGAGGCGACGAATTTCACCGCGTCGTAATGCAGCACCGTGTCCTTGGGCAGATTGGCGAGGCAGGCCTGCATATCGAAATATACCAGCGCGTTGGGGTCTGAGCCGCTTTCCGCGCCCAACAGCAACGTCGAAGCAAGCAAGATCATGTGCATGGATTCTTCTCCCGGTTTTTCAGGGGGTAGTGTAAAGACCAGGTTCAGGCGGCGCAAGCGGAAGACAAAAAAAGAGGGGCGTTCGATTTGTGGACTATGTGGACGAGGTGGACAGAATGGACAGGGTGGACAGGGTGGACAGGGTGGACAAAGCGGACGGGGTGGACAAAGTGGACGGGGTGGACAAAGCGGACGGGGGACAGAGAAAAAGTTTCTGTTCTATTCCATGTCCACTTCGTCCGCCTCGTCCACTTTGTTTTCCTGTCTCTCTTGTCCCTTTTGTCCCTTTTGTCCCTTTTGTCCCTCTTGTCCCAATCCCAAAAAAGGAAAAGCGCCCGCCGTCCTTGGCGGGCGCTCTTCACAGGGTGTATGAACGAACACGCACAGGTGCGCGTGTTGAGCCGAACTTACGTGGTCGCCGGCATTGCCGTCCGACGCCGGGCAATCTCTTCCCGCATCGTCTTCTTGGACTGTTCCAAACACGCCGGACAATAGGCATGACTGACTTCCTGCGGGCGATCAACAGACCGATGCTTCCATGCATCCTCGACCTTGACCCGATGACATACGCAACATTGAACCGTCATGGCCGGACCTCCTTGTCCCAATACTCCATCGTGGAGTATTATCGGCAAATGCGGAAAAAAAATTGAGCGGGCCGCCTGTTTCTTATGGTCACGCCTGAGATGGAGCAAAACGGATGAAACCCCTGCCGCACATCAAGAATCCCCCAAAAACCGTCGCGGACTGGTTTGAAGTCCTGGTTGCACTGACCAGGTATTTACGCTCGCCGGAGGGGTGCCCCTGGGACCAAGAGCAAACCTCGCACAGTTTCGCTGTCTTTTCGCGCGGGGAGTTGGACGAATATATCGAGGCGCTGGAAAATAATGACGGCGGGCATGCGGAGGAGGAATTCGGCGACACCCTTTTCACGCTGCTGGCCAGCGCCGCCGCCGCCGAGGCGGAGGGTCGCTTCTCCCTCGAGGCAGCCCTGAAACGCGCCCACGAGAAAATGATCCGCCGCCATGACCATGTCTTCGGCGATGAGAAGGCCCGCACCCCGCAAGAGGCCATGAACTCCTGGCAGCGCATCAAGGAAGAAGAAAAACGCGTAAATGACTGATCCGCAGATTGCGCAGATGAACGCAGATTTAACACAACAAAAAACACAAAAAACAATCTGCGAGAATCTGCGTAATCTGCGGACAAAAGAAAAGCAAATGGAAACTGATCATCAGAAGCCTAGAGACCCCCAGACCTATGCCATTATCGGGGCGGCGATGACGGTTCACCGCACACTCGGAAATGGTTTTCTGGAGGCCGTTTATCAGGCGGCCCTGGAACGCGAGTTTCAGTATCAGGGCATCGCGTATGAACGGGAAAAACGCCTTCAGGTGCACTATCGCGGAGAGGTTATCGCCGAATATCAGTCGGATTTTGTGTGCTATGGGCAAATAATCGTCGAACTGAAGGCCCTTCAAAAGATTTCTGGAAATGAAGAAGCGCAAGTAATCAACTACCTGAAGGCGACAGGTCTTCAACGGGCGTTGCTCATCAATTTCGGGGCGCGAAGTCTGGAATACAAGAGGATGGTATTGAATCTGCGGGAATCTGCGTCATCTGTGGATGATATACAAGGAGCGGGCCATGCACGATGAGAAACTGGCGATTGATGGTGGGAAACCGGTGGCGATCGGGGCGTTTCCATCGCCCTGGCTGGGGCCGGCGGCGATTGGCGAGGAGGAGGCGGAGGCGGTGGCCGCAGTGGTGCGCAGTCAATGCCTGTTTCGTTTCCTTGACCATGCAAACTCAAAATGCACGCAACTGGAGAACCTGTTTAAGGAAATGACGGGTTGCGAGTATGCGCTGGCGGTCGGCGGCGGCACCGCCGCGCTGATTTGCGGCCTGGTGGGGATTGGCGTCGGGGACGGCGACGAGGTGATCGTGCCGGGCTTCACCTATATCGCCTCCGCCTCGGCGGTGCTGATATGCGGTGCAGTGCCCGTGATCGCCGAGATAGACGAGTCGTTGACCATAGCCCCGGAGGACATTGAGAGAAAGATCACGCCGCGCACCAAGGCCATCATGCCCGTGCACATGCGCGGCATTCCCTGCGACATGGACCGCATCCTCGACGTGGCGCGGCGCCACAATCTGCTGGTGATCGAAGATTGCGCGCAGGCTTGCGGCGGTCGCTACAAGGGCCGGGCGCTGGGTTCAATGGGCGATGTCGGCTGCTTCAGTCTGCAACAGTACAAGATTATCACTGCTGGCGAGGGCGGGATGGTTGTGACCCGGAACCGCGAGGTCTTTGAGCGGGCCGCGATCCGCCATGATTCGGCCATGTGCTTCTGGAACCCCGCCGATACGGCCGTCGGCCCCTTCCCCGGCGAGAACTGCCGCATGAACGAGATGGAAGGCGCGTTGGGCTGCGTGCAATTCGGGCGGATGGAAGGCATTCTCGCGCGCACCCGCACGCTGTGCCGCCGCATCCACGAGGGCATCGCGGATTGCCCCGGCATCCGGCCGCACCGGTCCCCGGACCCTGAAGGGGACTGCGGGATCAGCGTGGCAATCCTGCTCGAATCCGGCGAACGCGCAAAACGTTTTGCGCAAGCCTTGAATGCCGAGGGCATTCCCGCCGCGAGCATCTACGATCGCAGCATTCCAGACCGGCACATTTACCGCTACTGGGAATATGTCATGGAAAAACGTTCGTGGGACGCGCACGGCCGCCCCTGGACCTCCCCGCTTCATGACCCTTCGCGCCAATACCATCCGGACATGTGCCCGAAAACCCTGGACATCCTCGGATGCACCATCATCATCTCCCTTGCGCAGACCTTTGAAGACCAACACGCCGATTGGATTATCCAGGGCATTTGGAAGGTGGCGCAGGGGCTGCGCTGAGGCGAGGGGAGGTGCAATCCATGTCCACCCCGTCCACAAATCATGTCCTTCCCTCGACGCCTGATTAGACTCCCCAAAATTTCTCCGATATACTACGCCCGATATGGCGCAACGGGAACCTGTTGAATTGCAGGCGCAGGCGGGACCGGGGCTGCCCGCGCGGATTCAACGCAACCACAAGGAGCAAGCACCCCATGACGGCGCAATTCCATCACTTCGGCGTGCCCACGGCGGAAAGGCATGCCAACGAAAACTACATCGAAGGGGCGAAGGTGTTCATCACCGATCCGGAAGCGCATCCCTACCGGGTCGAGTTTCTGCGTTTCGAGGCGGACAGCCCGATGGCGGCGGATGTGTGCAGTCATCCGCATGCGGCGTTCATCGTCCCCTCGCTCGATGCCGCGCTGCAAGGGCAAAATGTCATCGTGCCGCCGTTCGACGCCACCGACACATTGCGCTGCGCGTTCATCAAGGACGGCGATGCCGTCATTGAACTGATGGAAAGACGATAAGGACCGTCTTCGGACGGGGAGGGAGCGAAGACGATGCGAATGAAGAAATTCATCAACAATCCCGATGATCTGGTGCCGGAACTGCTGGAAGGTTTTGTGTTGGCGCATCAGGGCAAGGTGGCGCTGGCGGGAAGCAACCTCGTCGTGCGCGCCGCGCCGAAACCGGCGGACAAGGTGGCGCTGGTGACGCTGGGCGGCAGCGGGCATGAACCGGCGTTGAGCGGCTTTGTGGGTCCGGGCATGCTGGACATCAGTGTGCCGGGCGAGATTTTCGCCGCGCCGGGGCCGCCGCGCGTGCTCGAAGCGCTGCGCATGGCCAACCGCGATGCGGGCGTGCTTTTCGTGGTGCTCAACCATGCGGGCGATGTCATGTCGGCCAAGATGGCGATGGACCTGGCGAAGAAGGAAGGTCTCAACGTCAAGCAGGTGCTGACGCACGAGGACATTTCCGGCGGGCCGCGCGAGAATCCCGAAGAGCGGCGCGGACTGGTGGGATGCCTGCCGGTGATCAAGGTGGCCGGGGCCGCCGCCGAAGCGGGCCGCTCACTGGACGAATGCTTGTCCATCGCCGAGCGCATGGAGCGGAACATGGCGACCCTGGCGGTCGCGGTGAGCGGCGCGACGCATC
>CAZLII010000094.1:0-10446 GCA_964559065.1 uncultured Nitrospirales bacterium
CTCCGGCGCAGAGCGCCTCCGTCATGCGTTGCACCGCAGGAGCGGTGCAACGAGGAGGAATTTCCTTTCTTTTGCGAATCGTCGCCGAAGGAGGTATGGGACTCGCAATGACGGAGTTATGCGTAATGATTACTTCAGTCGGCTAAAATGTTACATAAGTCTGTTGCGTGCTTATTCCGTTGGTCTCTCTTGAATCGCTTCCTTTTCTTCGGATTTTTCCTTTGATTCCGAACGAACTTCCCCTTCCAGCGGATGCGAAGGCGTGCCTGTTTCATGCCTGAGCGCCGCCCCCAACAACAGGTGCATGCGGCGGTACCGCGTCCAGCCATGGAGCACCACCACCACTGCGATGCCCATGAACACAAGCCCCAGGATATTCAGCCAAAGCACATCGAAGAATTTGAAGCAGGTGCCGCCGATAACCAACAGCGTGAGCGATGTGCGGACATATGACAATAGCGTGCGTTCATTGGCCAGCACTGTCCGGTCAATCGCGAGGTAGTCGTTGAGCGTCAATTCTTTCTTGGCAAACTGCGAGTATGGATTCTTCCACATGGTTCCGTTCCTGCGGCAGTACACATCCACGAGACTGCAAGCCGAAATTTTGATAACACGTCCCGTGCCTCTGTCTAGTATGCCCAATATGTTCGGAATCTGCAAAGTCTCTCGCCGTGCTCATTGTATTTCCCGGAATTGACGCAGTAACAGGATATCCTTACTCTTTACAAGGGCCAAACGAGAAGAATCATCGGCACGCCAACGGCGACAACGATGATTTCCAGGGGCAGCCCCAGCCGCCAGTAATCGCCAAAGCGGAAACCACCCGGGCCAAGAATCAGGGTATTGTTCTGGTGACCAATCGGGGTCAGGAACGCGCAGGAAGCGCCCACCGCGACGGCCATGAGAAAGGCGTCCGTATTGACTTCCAGTTTGGATGCCACGCCGATGGCGATGGGGCACATCACCGCAGCGGTGGCGGCGTTGTTCATGAAACTGGAAAAGATCATCGTGACTATCAATATCGCTGTCAATGCAAGGACGGCATGCCCCTGCGCGCCGCTGTTCAGCAACAATTGGTCGATCCAATCGGCCGCTCCCGTGCTCTCCATCGCGCCGGCCACGGGAAACATGGCGCCGAGCAATACCACGACCGGCCAGTCAATGGCGGTATAGATGGTTCTCGGCGACACCACGCGCAGCGCCACACAGGCCAGCGCACCGGCCGCGAAGGCAATCGCAGCCGGCAGCAGTCCAAACGCCGCACCGGACACGGCGACCAGCATGATGGCTGAGGCGATGATGGCGCCGCGCTTGTCGGGGATGCGCACCGCCCGCTCCGCCAGGGGAACGCACCCCGCGCCAGCGGCGAATTCCGTCAACGTGTCCGGCGCGCCCTGAAGCAACAGCACATCCCCGGCCCGGATGGACATCGTGCGCAACCGTGCCAGCGAGCGCCGCCCTTGTCGCGATACCGCGAGGAGGTTGATGCCGTAGCGTGTGCGCAAGCGCAGTTGTGTGGCGGAACGCCCCGTAAGCACGGAATCCGGCAAGACCGTGAATTCCATCAGCACGATCTCGTCGGTCTGAATGGCATTCTTGATGGTCTCATCGGCCTGCGCCCCCTTTACCTGTTCCGCTTTCTCCACACCCTTGATCTCCTTGCGTTTGTCTTCCTCCAGTTTCAGGCCCAAATTCGACAAGGCCGAGGCCAGCGCCTCAGGTTCCGCCTCAATCACGAGAATATCGCCTGTGCGCACCTTTCTGGCGGGATGGGGCGCGGGGATGCGCGCGTCGTCCCGAATCACCCCGATCACCTGGGCATCCACATCGTCCATGGCCGCCTCAATTTCGCGCAGCGTCATGCCGGCGACCTTGCTCTTGTCCGGCACCCGCGCCTCGGTCAGATACGCGCTCGTTTCGAAGCCTTTGCTTCCGGCTTGCTCCCGCACCGGCACCAGCCGCCACCCCAGCAGCGCCGTGAACGCCACGCCTGCCGTCGCTATGGCCAAACCCACCGGCGTGAAGTCGAACATGGCGAAACCGCCGACGCCGTTTTCTGCGCGGAACCCGGATACGATCAGGTTTGACGGCGTGCCGATGAGAGTCGTCATGCCGCCAAGGATGGAGCCGAACGCCATCGGCATCAGCACCCGCCCCGGCGCGAGGTTCTGACGCGACGCAATTTGCATGGCCACCGGCATCATAAGCGCCAGCGCCCCGACATTGTTCATAAAAACCGACAGCGCCGCCGCCAGGGCAGTGACCGCCGCGATGGTCAACGTCGGCCCGGCGTTGGTCGGCAGCACCCGTTTGGCCAGCGCGTCCACTGCGCCGGTGTCCTGAAGGCCCCGGCTGAGTATGAGTACACAGGCTACCGTGATCACAGCGGGATGCCCGAACCCGGAGAATGCCTTGGCGCTCGGCGTCAGGCCGGTCAGCACGCATGCCAACAGCGCGCCCATCGCCACCATGTCGTGACGCCATCGCCCCCAGAGAAACATGATGATGGTGACGAAGAGAATGAAGAGAATCAGCATCTGATCCTGCGTCATTACCTGTGCTCCTTATGGAATGCCTGTCCATTCACAACGCCAAGCATATATCCTATACCCAGTCTACTTCCTGTTGAATGTCCGCGCTCTCCCCCAAACCGCTCTTTCCTGCGCGGGAGATGGACAGGGACCGGGGGCAACAGAGTATCCTAGCGGCAGAGGAAATGAAAACGTGGGGTATATGGCGATGATGGATGGATTGGTACCAGGGACGGGTTTGCGTGATTTGGATGAGATATTGTGCGGGTTGATGCCTGGGGACAATGTGGTCTGGCAGGTGGACGCGGTTGAACATTACGCGCCATTTGTACGGCCCTTCGCAGCAAACGCTTCATCTCACGGCATCCGCGTAACCTATTTTCGATTTGCCCGGCATGCGCCATTGCTGGAAGCCGCCGACCGCGTTCAGGTGGTCAGACTGAACCCTCAGCGCGGCTTTGAGGCATTTCTGGATCAAATCCATCACAGTATCCGCGAAAATGGCGAGGGCGGCGCTTACGTATTCGACTCCATCTCCGATTTGCTGGCGGAATGGTGCAGCGACCAGATGGTCGGCAATTTCTTCATGCTGACCTGTCCCTTCCTGCGCGCGTTCAAAGCGGTGGCTTATTTCGCGCTCTTGCGCGATTTTCATTCTGCGTATGCAACGGACCCCATAGAGCAGACCACGCAGATTCTGTTGGATGTGCATCGCCACGAAAACAAACTCTACCTTCATCCGCATCGTGTGAAAGGACGGCGCGCGTCAGGCCGTTTGCACCGCCTTTTTGTGCTGGACGGGGATAGCGTGCACCCTTTGCAGGAAAGCGGGGCCATCGCGCGGGTCATGGTGGGCGCGCCGCGCTCTGGACTTGGGCTCATCCAGCGTCATTTGGGGGTATGGACGCGGTCTTTCATGCAGGCGGAGACGCTGTTGGAAGAATGGCGCGCGGGACACGTTTCAGAGGAACGGGTGCGCGAGACATCCCGCCATCTTATGCGGATGGCTATTACCCGCGATGAACGAATGTTGCGCCTGGCAGCGCGACATCTGGACCTCGACGATCTCGTCTGGCTGGGTACGCGTATGTTGGGCACCGGTCTGATCGGCGGGAAATCGGTGGAAATGCTGATTGCCCGGAAAGTCCTGTTGCAGGCTGATCCGCGATGGCAAAAATTGCTTGAACCGAATGATCCCTTCTTTGTGCCGTCTGATATTTTCTACACCTATCTCGTGCGCAACGGATGCTGGGCGATTCGCAAACGGCAATTAAGCGCTGAAGACCCCCTGGAAGGGGCCGAAGAGGCTTATCAGGCGATTCTGCAGGGAAGTTTTCCCGCGCACATCGAAAAACGGTTCGCGGAAATGCTGGACTATTTCGGCCAGACCCCGCTTGTCGTGCGTTCGAGCAGCCTCTTGGAAGACAGTTTCGGCAATTCCTTTGCGGGGAAATACGAAAGCGTTTATTGCGCCAACCAGGGATCGCGCGAGGAGCGGCTGGAAGAATTCATGACTGCGGTGAAGACTGTTTATGCCAGCACCATGAGCCGGGAAGCATTGGCCTACCGCGCGCGGCATGGCCTGCTGCAAAGTGACGAACAGATGGCGCTGCTTGTGCAGCGCGTTTCCGGGGCGCAGCATGGGCGCTATCATTTTCCCCACGTGGCCGGCGTCGGTTACTCCTTCAACCCCTATGTCTGGCATGACCGCATTGATCCGCATGCGGGGGTGATTCGGCTGGTATGCGGCCTGGGCACGCGGGCAGTGGACCGCCGGGACGATGATCACACCCGCCTGATCGCCTTGAATGCTCCGGAATTACAGCCGGAAAACGATTCGGAAGCGCGCGCGCAGCCTGCGCAACGCCGGATGGACGTGGTGGATTTGGACAAGAATCGCCTTTGCACGGTGGATTTTGACCATATCGTCGCCGAAATACCCGATGCTGCACGGAGTTTGCTTGTTTCGCATGACATTCGGGTCGCGAGGGCTGCCCGGGAACGCGGCATGCGGCCGGCAAATGTGCAACGGCTGAGTTTTGATGGCCTGCTGCAAAAAACTGATTTTGCGCTGGATATGCAGACGATACTCCAAACGCTGGAAGCGGCGTATGAGTACCCCGTGGATATCGAATTCGCAGCCACGTTTCACGAAGACGCTTCCTACCAGATAGCCCTGCTGCAATGTCGTCCACTGCAGGCAAAGGGCGTCAGCCAGCCGCTGGAACCATTGGATGACATCCCCAATGACAAATTGATTCTACGGGCCAAAGGCCCCGTTGTGGGCCGCAGTCGGTGGTGTCCCATTGATCGTATCGTATATGTTTCCCTGGATGAGTACGGCCGACTTCCGGAGGCAACCCGCTATGCCGTGGCGCGGCTGATCGGGCGGATCAACGCCCTGACCCCGAAGGCTGCCATCCCCCCAACTGTCATGTTGATAGGTCCGGGACGATGGGGTTCGAAAATGCCGTCTCTGGGCGTGCCGGTGGCGTATGCAGAAATCAACCACGTTTCGGTCCTTTGCGAAGTCGCCGCCATACGCGACGATCTCAAACCGGATGTCTCCTTCGGCACTCATTTCTTCGGGGAATTGGTGGAAAACGATGTTCTTTATTTCGCATTCCACCTCGACAGGGAATCAATCCACATCAACCGGGCGTTCTTTTCGGAAGCAGGGAATCGTTTGGCGAAACTTCTACCCGAAGCAGCCGCGCTTGAACACGTGGTTTGCGTGATTGATCCCGATGACGCGCACCTCTGGGCTGATAACATGGCCCAGGAAGTTGTATTGTATTGGGCCTCACGCCCATGATGATTGAAGCCACACCACAATAGATACGGGAGACACCAGGATGGCACACGGCGTGGCGACCGGCAACGCATACGCGGGATGGAAACACCTGCTGGAAACCGCTCGCGCATTGCTGGTGCACAGTCGGCGTGTGGGGGATCGCCTGTATCTCTATGCGCTGGTGCGCTTCGCCGTGGCGGCGACCATCGTGGGATCGGCCTTTTTTGCGCGGTATGTGGTGGGCATCGAGGGGCTGCCCGTTCGCGCATTGTCGGTCCTCGGGGCAGTCCTGGCGGTGTACAATTCTGTCGTTTTCTACCTTGTCCGTCCATTTCGGGATCGTGACCGCGCCTCGGCGTCCTATCCCGCCCTGCGGAGATGGATGCATTTTACGGTCATGGTGGATTTCATTTTCCTGACCGTGGCGCTGTGGATGGTCGGCGGGGCCAAATCGCCGTTTCTTGCGTTTTACCTCTTTCACGTCATTCTCGCGGGGGTCTTTCTCTCGCGGCGCGCAGCCTACAGCCAGGCCATTGCAGGTTATATGATGCTGGCCGCGCTAGTGGTTGGACAGTGGCTGGAATGGATTCCCCAGTGGCATCCAGAAGGCGCGGTGAGCGGCGGCGAAGCGCTGGATGGGCGCTATGTCCTGACGATTCTCGCCGTATATGGACTCCTTTTCACATTGTCTTCCGTTACGCTCAACAGCCTGATGACCATGTTGCGTTCTGTGGAACGAGGCTTGCGGAAAGCCAACACGGAATTGGAACGTCTTTCGGCCATGCGCCGCGATTTCCTGCATATTGTCTTGCACGACCTCAAATCGCCGGTCGCCGCTGTGTCGCAATACCTGCTTAACCTGGAAGCCGCACTGGAAGATCAATTGAACGAGCAACAGGCGCAATGGCTCAACCGATGCAAGGTCCGGCTGAAAGAGCAAATGGACTTTCTGCACGATCTCGAAGTGCTGGCACTGCTGGAATCCGCCGAATTGATGCAGCATGCCAACCCGCTGGATGTCAACGAAATCATCACAAAAACCGCCGGAAGTTTTCAGGACATCGCGCGCAGCCGCAATCACGCCTTGGAATACGCGCCCGCAAACCGCCCGCTGCGCGTCCTCGGCGTCGAACGCCTCCTGCGCGAAGCCGTGGCGAATCTGCTAAGCAATGCGCTTAAATATACTCCCCCAGGCGGGCGCATCGCAGTCCGCGCAACGACTGCGGACAACGCCGTTCGCATCGAGGTCGAGGACAACGGCATCGGCATTGCCGAGAAAGAACAACAGCGACTCTTCCAGGAATTTGTCCGCCTGAAACCCCAAGCGGCCATTGCCGATACAATCGGGCCGAGCAGCGGACTGGGGCTATCCATCGTGCAGCGCATTGTGCAAGCGCATGACGGCAGGGTGGGCGTCTCCAGCGCACCCAATCGCGGCAGTACCTTTTTTATCGAATTGCCCGCGATTCCGGAAGACGAGGCGGCGCAATGACGGGGTTGGGGCGTCGCTTTCTCGATGAACCAACAGCGCCGATAGGACCGATAGGACCGATAGGACCGATAGGACCGATAGGACCGATAGGACCGATAGGACCAATGGGACCAATAGGACTAATAGGGCCAATAGGATCAATGGGTTTTCTATTCGGTTCTGGTGATCCATCCACTTTGGACGGCCCTCTGACGTGTCAGTTCTGCGCTATCCCATCAAGTTGTCAGATACAAAACATCATCTTCTGTTGTCCCGGAGGGTCGGTAAGCCATACTGGTCCTGCTGGTCCTATTGGTCCTAATGGTCCTATTGGTCCTATTGAACCCATTCCCCCAAAAGCCTTGTGTTTTTTCCCCGCTTCACCTGCTCAGTTGCGTTTTGTCCGGTGTTTGCGCTAGGGTGAAACCGACGACGATGCGGCATTTCGCCGCACAGAAGAGGAGATGGGCCATGTCAATCGAGATTCCTGAATTGGAAGGGATTTGGGCGGCGCTCGTGGCATTTATTTATCTGATTGTCGGACGCATTGCGTTCCTGGTCGGCGAATGTCTATGGGCGACTGATTCAATTCCCGAATGGTCCCTGCTGGAATAAACGCCTTTTTGAAAGCATCCTGTCATCGTGGTTCAACGATTCAGCGGGCGGTTCATGCGTGTGGCGGCCTGCCTGGGCGGGGGGATCGGGCTGTTTCTGGCCGGCTCGTGGATGCTATTGAATCTCGCAGCCGACCGTGAAGAGCGCGGCGCGCCGCGTGACCCTGACACGAATATCCTGATTGGCGCGGAAGCGCGCGAATTGGGACCCGACGATGCGCGGGGCGCCGTTATGTTTGTGCATGGCTTCGCCGGTTCCGGCAACAATTTCGGCGAACTGCCGGACGCGATCGCGCAAAACGGCTGGCGCGTGCGTATTATGCGGCTGCCGGGACACGGCACCACTCCGCAAGACCTGTCAGAACAGCGCCTCGACGGACTGCTCCGGGCAGTGCTGCGCGAAGCGGCGGCGCTGCGCGCCAGGCATGACCGGCTGGTGCTGGTCGGGCATTCACTCGGCGCATCCCTGTGTGTGATGGCCGCCGCGGAGATGCCGCTGGACGGCATCGTGCTGGCCGCGCCCTATTTTGGCGTGACCCATCGGTGGTACTACGGGTTGCGCCCGGAAACCTGGCTCCGCCTGCTCCAGCCTGTGTTGCCGTGGTGTTACAAAGGCCGCCTCTTCCTGCAGGTCAATCGCACAGACGCCAAACCGCAAATCCTTGCGTACACCTGGCTGCCGCCGCAGAGCGCGCAAATCCTGCTCGAGGCGCACCGGCGCGCAAACGCGCCCCGACTCCTGCGCCAGGTGCGCTGTCCCGTCCTGATGCTGCTGGGCGAACACGACGCGGCATCTTCCGGTGACGCGGCGGAACTCGCCCTGCTGCAAATGGAATCCAACGTTAAACGCCTCACCCGCCTTCCCCGTTCCAATCACCACATTTTCTGGGATTATGACCGTGAGACGGTAAAAGGCGAGATTCTGGCGTTCCTGGCGGGGATATCAGAATAATGCACTCGCGGGATTGTCAACGGGGCCGCGTTTTGCGGGAAGGAAATGCCGGCTTCCCGGGCCGCTTGTGGGCAAATACGCGGTTCGCGGCAACATCGGGTAAATCTTCCGGGTTTGACATTGTGGCGGGTGGCGGTTAGTATATTGCCGCTCGCACGGCGTCTGCGGATGGGCGGGTTTTCCAGCATTTCGGTGATGAAAGGCCGAATTGCATCCAATCAAAACGGCGGCGGATTACAGGAAGGGTGATATGCATCCCTATCGTACCCATACATGTGGCGAATTACGCAAGACGGACACGGGGAAGACCGTGCGCCTGTCCGGCTGGGTTAACCGCAAGCGCGACCACGGCGGCGTGGTTTTCATTGATATGCGCGATCACTACGGCGTCACGCAGATGGTGGTGAATCCCGGCAAGATGTTTTTCGAGGAAGCGGAGCGGGTGCGCAATGAAAGCGTCATCACCGTGACGGGCGAAGTGGTGGCGCGCACGCCGGAGACCGTGAATCCGAACATGGCGACGGGTGAAATCGAAGTGGTGGCTTCGGATTTTGTGGTGGAGTCGTTCTGCGAAGTGCTTCCGTTTCCGGTGAACCAGGAACTGGAGTGCCCGGAAGAGACGCGTCTAGAACACCGTTTTCTGGATTTGCGGCGCGAGCGCATGCATCGGAACATTCTGCTGCGATCACGCGCGACGGCGCTTGTCCGCCAGCATTTGACAGAACGCGGATTCACGGAATTTCACACACCCATCCTCACCAGTTCATCGCCGGAAGGCGCGCGGGACTACCTGGTGCCCAGCCGCCTGTATCCGGGCCAGTTCTATGCGCTGCCCCAGGCACCCCAGCAGTTCAAGCAACTGCTAATGGTCTCCGGCTTCGACCGGTATTTCCAGATCGCGCCCTGTTTCCGCGATGAAGACTCGCGCGCCGACCGCAGTCCCGGCGAGTTCTACCAGATTGACCTCGAAATGTCCTACATCACGCAGGATGATTTGTTTGCGGAACTGGAACTGCTGATGGTCCGGCTCTTTCGAGAACTCAGCGACAAGCGGGTCCAAGCGGAGGTGTTTCTGCGCATCCCCTATCGTGAGGCGATGGAAAAATACGGCACCGACAAGCCCGACCTGCGTTTCGGCCTGGAGATGATTGACTGTACGGACCTTTTCGCACAGTGTGCGCTGAAAGTGTTCAGCAACCAGGTGCAATCCGGCGGCGCGGTCAAGGTGATCAACGCCAAAGGCGCTGCAGCGCAGCCCCGCAAGTTCTTCGATGACACGGAAGCCTACGCCAAAACGGAAGGCGCGAAGGGGCTGGCATGGATCGCGTTACGCGACGGCGAGATGAAAGGTCCGATTGTCAAGTTCCTCAGCGACGAGGAAAAGCGGGGGCTTGTCGCCCGCACCGGCGCGGAAGACGGCGACGCGCTGTTCTTCGGGGCGGGCGCGCGCAAAGAAACGAACGCGCTGCTCGGCAAGGTGCGGGCGTATCTGGCGTCACAACTGGATTTGATTGACAAAAACCTGGTGGCCTTCTGCTGGATTGTGGACTTCCCGATGTTTGAGTGGAACGAAGAAGAGAAGAAGATTGATTTTTCCCACAATCCCTTTTCCATGCCGCAGGGCGGATTGGAAGCCCTGGAGACCCAGGACCCGTTGGACGTGTTGGCCCATCAATACGACATCGTCTGCAACGGGGTGGAGTTGTCTTCCGGGGCCATCCGCAACCATCGTCCCGACATCATGCTGAAAGCATTCAAGATTGCGGGATATGACGAGGAGACGGTCAAGACCAAGTTTCCCGCGCTGTGGAAGGCGTTTCATTACGGCGCGCCCCCGCACGGAGGCATCGCCCCAGGACTTGACCGCATCGTCATGCTGCTCGCCGATGAGCCGAACATCCGCGAGGTGATCGCTTTCCCGTTGAACCAACGCGCACAGGACCTCCTCATGGGCGCGCCCAGCGAAGTCACACCCCGTCAGTTAAAAGAACTCCATCTGGAAATCAGAATGCCGGAGAAATAGATGGCGAGATGGCGAGATGGCGAGATGGCGAGATGGCGAGATGGCGAGATGGCGAGATGGC
>CAZLII010000095.1:0-10436 GCA_964559065.1 uncultured Nitrospirales bacterium
AATCCCCGGCGGCGGGATTGCTCCCCGCGACATCGGCCAGCACCGTGCCCACGCCCGTCCAGTTCAGCGGATGAGGAAAAAAATGGGTTCTCTACCCGTCTCTCCCGTCTATGAGAGCATCTACTCGCATGCTTCGCAGATTACCCAAGCGTTTCCGTCAAAACATACCGGGACCTCCCGGCCTTCTATTTGTATCCACCACAAATCATTGTGTGTGGACGCTACAGGAACAAACATATCATTAAAAAGAACGAAGCGACTAATCCTTTCATTCAAGACAACACTAAAAGTGTCAATGATGCCGTCAGTATTACGGTCTTCATAAATAGAACGATTCACATTGCAATCATCAGCACATAAGGAAAACTTACTTTCCTTCGGTTTTCCCTGATCGTCAAACTCCAGACGATATGAAACAATAATGTCAGATATCTCAGGCCCGCCGAGTCTGAATAGGAAATAGTTCTTTTCTTTTTTTGATATAGAAATGTCTATTTCAAAAAAATCGTCCGGATTGATATTCACACTTTGCATTACACCGCTATTCTCATCAAAATTACCAATAATCCATTCGCTAACATTCAGCCTGGAAAGCGGATGCTTGATCATATATGAATGCACACCACCATATTCTCCCCCTCTCCAACCATACCGTGCCTCGCGAGGAAATATATAGGCGAGTGCAATGGGCGTAAGAAAACCTGTGACTGTTGCAATCAGCAGGAAAAGAAAAATCTTTATAATTTTTTTTATAAAAAGGCCCATAAGAATCTTCTAAACTTATGAACAGACGAAATTATCTGACTGCTAATAATTGCACCCCCTACGATCTATCGGAGAAATGGGAATTCTCGTGCCTCTAGGATTTTCTGGACTAAATAATAGGTCATTCAAATTATCGCTATAATTCTGGTTATAGAATCCTATCCGCGCTATATCTGGATCAAGCGCGTTTATAAATTCAGATGCGCCAGGAGGAAGTACGCTTCGGCCAGTTCTTGCGTCAACTATCGCGTCAACTATATCTGATATATCTGTTATAGATGGCGATGGAATAGTTGGCCTTGGGCGCTGACATCGCCCAAGCATACAGACAAGGATACCGACGGCGACGGCACCGATACCAAAAATGGCACCTGCCGCGAGAATCGTCATCTCACCTCTCCTGTCTACAAAATGAATTGGATTACCAAAGACATAATGATACAGATTCGGTCCGTCAATGCCGGAGGGTTCGCGGGAGGCCCATCGGCCGAGGCCGGGGGCGTAGTGGCGCATGGGGAAGTAGTATTGGCCGAGGGCGGGGTCCCAGAGTTGTCCGGTGAAGCCCCTGGTCAGGGGCGCGCCGCGCAGGTCGTAGGCTTCGCCATAGGGCGTGAAGCGGTATTGGGCGAGCAGGGCTTTGTTCTGCGCATAGAGCATCCGCGTCGAGCCGAGGTGGTCGTGGAAATAATGGCGGTAATCCCCGGCGGCGGGATTGCTCCCCGCGACATCGCCCAGCACCGTGCCCACCCCCGTCCAGTTCAGCGGATGATGGACATAATTCATCTCCAGCATCCCAGTATCATTCCTCATCATTACATAATGCATTCCAACTTCCTTTCAAAACAAAATATGAATATATAAGAAGAAAAGCAAAAAGAATATTGTTGCAGCAGTGCCAATACTGCTGAATCCAAAATAAAGGAATCGCTGTTACCAAGAGAAATAAAACAGATCCGACGAGTATTATTTGTATGCGTTTCGCGGCTCTTGCGTTTCTTTTGTTCAGTTTCAATTTTGCAAGAAGTGGCAAAGATGGTATAATTATCCCTAACATCAACGAAAATGCACAAATATTTCCTAACACTGATATCATGAGGTAATAAAGATAATTATCCACAGGCAGGCTTGCATCCAAAGCTATGACCATAAAACTGCCCATAAAACCTCCAATACCATGTGATGCGCCAATCTTTACAGTTTTCATCTGATTTGGAGTGAAATTCGCCTTCATATGTGTCTCCATTCAGGATGGAAAAAATATTCGCAAGTTTTTCAATCTAATATTTATACACAAAACGTTGATCAATTTATACACATTGGGCCTTTTGTTGAAAAGGGTGTTGTTATCCAGATGTCTTCTAATTTTAAGTCATTCCTTTCCAGGCATGAATCCTCTGGAGAGGGCTATGCAAACACGAATAGATGCTTCTCCTCACATGCATCTACAAAAAACATAGGATAAACACTTCCCAATGTGGGCATTGCCCACAACCCACAAAAGCAGAAAAAACCCGACGTTTTCATACTCGATAAGACGTTATGTTTCAATAGGTTGACGATAATGTTCAAATTCTTGTTGTTTTTTATTGAACGTTACGATCTTTAAGGTACTGACGTATCAACAACCGCCAGAACTTCCCACATCGATATTGCGGTTTCTAAAAGGTGATGAATGTTGCTCAGCAGTACCAGGGAGATCCCAAAACGTATCATAGATAGCCCATGCCGTGGCTGCCGCGCCTACGAAAAACAATCCCCATCCAAGCGTAAGTGCGGAGCCGCCAACAATAAACCAACCCCCAAAGCCCATGGAAAAAGCACCTCCAGTAGCAAGACCTGTGTTAAACCACGGCGGAAAATAACTGTTTCTTGGGTCCCAGGTACTCCATCTGCTGAGCGGCCACTTTCCCTGTGCATCCAGCCGAAGCACCCAATTAAGGAACCGCAACCCTAAGAAATCGTAGCCGTTTATCGGCGATCCGAATCCGTAGTGGTACAGATTCGGCCCGTCAATGCCGGAGGGTTCGCGGGAGGTCCATCGGCCGAGGCCGGGGGCGTAGTGGCGCATGGGGAAGTAGTATTGGCCGAGGGCGGGGTCCCAGAGTTGTCCGGTGAAGCCCCTGGTCAGGGGCGCGCCGCGCAGGTCGTAGGCTTCGCCATAGGGCGTGAAGCGGTATTGGGCGAGCAGGGCTTTGTTCTGCGCATAGAGCATCCGCGTCGAGCCGAGATGGTCGTGGAAATAATAGCGGTAATCCCCGGCGGCGGGATTGCTCCCCGCGACATCGGCCAGCACCGTGCCCACGCCAGTCCAGTTCAGCGGATGATGGACATAGGTCCGCTCCAGCGTCCCCGCGCCATTCTCGTCATTGAGGATATTGAATCCGGCATCCCAGCGGTAACGGGTCGTGGTTCCGCCCTCGGTGCGGGCGCGGAGTTTGTGGTCCGCCCCCGTTTCATACGTCGCCGACCCTTCCCCCGGCACCGAGGACGCGACCGAGTACAGTTTCGAGCCGTAACGGTAGGCATACTCCGCCGTCTTCGCCCCGAGCGACTTCGAGGTGGTCCGCCCCCAGGCATCATAGGCAAACGTCATCGTCGTCCCCTGTGCGCTGTTCGCCATCTGGGTCAACCTTTACGCACTATTATACGTCATTGTGAATTTCTGGTAAAGGTGGGTTCCATCGCGCGCGTTGCGGGCCATTCCCACCTGCCCTACGGGTTGTTCCTCCCTTTTTCCCGTTCACTTTTGACCCCGCATCGCCTTTCCGAAACAGCACCCCAAGCGATGCGCCCAACCTTTCACATAATTATCATGCCACACTTGCACCATCTTGTCAAGAGGTTTTTTTTGCATTCTCATCTACATTTTCCACTGGGGCAAAGGTTGGCCATCCCAGGGTCGCGCGCATGGGGCCATCATCCCCATCCAAGCGGGTCTCTCAGGTTCCTTGCACACAGACCTGTTCGCAGGCGCTGTCCCCTATCACAACAGTCGGATATGAGGCTTCGCCTCTCCCCTTACCGTTCAAAATATGGGAAATTTTCGAGGCATGCGTTGTCATTTCGAGCGTAGTGTTGTCATTTCGAGCGTAGCGAGAAATCTTCACCACAGGCCAGGATTTCTCGGTCGCTACGCTCCCTCGAAATGACAAAGGCAGTCGGACATGAGGCTTCGCCTTTCCCGATAACGTTGAAAATGCGCGAAATTTTCAGAGCAGACCCGTCTCGTCCGTCTGCGACGGACTCGGTTGGGTCAGTCCCTTTTTTGATCTGTTTTCTTGCTGTTTTCCGGGAGTGTGCGCTGGTTTTTCCCGTGAACGGTTACGCTTGTGCTACGGCTCATGCGTTCGGCGTTCGGGGCTTCGACGACGGGATTGCTCCCCTCCGTCGCCCGATTGCCTTCGTGGTGAACGAGCAAGTACCATGGCAACTACCTTTCAGGTTACAAGGTCTATCAGGCTTATCCTGACGCACCGGAACACACGGAAATCGTGCAGTGCAGCCCTTGAAGCAAGATGGGGACTGACACAAGCGAGCGGGTCCCCTGGCGGGACGTGTCTGTCCTCATTTTGTAGAATTGGTTGCGGACATTGAGCATGGAGGCCCTGCGAACTTCCTTAACCGAACCCGCATGCAGGACGGCAAAAACGTCATGAGCAACACAACCGACGATCCCAAGAGCGCGCGAACCTGGACGCCGCGAAGCATCGGCAAGCGATGGCAGCACGCCTTTTTTTATTTGTTGATAGGTGTATTGGGCCGGCGTCCGGCCTATGCGTTCATGCGGGTGGTCAGCCTGTGGTATGTCGGCCTGTATCCATTCGTGCGGGCGAAGTGCGCGCCGTATCTTTCGCGCCGCTTTCCGGAACGCACCGGATTTCTGCGGCGATTTCTGGATTCGTATCGGATGGTGACGGCGCTGGGCGAAACATTGATTGATCGGGCGGCATTCGGCATTTTGGGACCGAAATCGCTCGAAATCGCTTTTGGGGATGAGGCGCGCATTCGGGCGCTGGTCAATGAAGGGAAAGGGCTGATCATTCTCAACGCGCATGTCGGCTGCTGGCAGGTGGCCCTGTCGCTCTTGAGCAATTTCAGCGTGCCGGTGAGCGCGGTCATCCAGATGCATGAAGGGGATGTGGACCGCCGTTATTATGAGCATCGCGGCGAAGCGCCGCCCTTCCGCATCATCAACCCCGCCGGCTATCTGGGCGGCGCGGTGGAAATGGTGCAGGTCCTGAGTCGGGGCGAAATCCTGGGCGTGATGGGCGATCGGGTTTTCGGAGACGATAAGAACACCGTCGGCGTGCGGTTCCTGGGCGGGGATATTCAAATTCCAATCACCCCGTATCGCCTGGCCTCGGTGACGCAGGCCCCCATTGCCGTGGTTTTTTCGCGCAAAGTGGATTATCGGCGATACGCGGCGGACCTCGTCCGTGTCATTCAGCCGCCTGCGGGGCTTGGGCGCAAACCGGCAGCCTTTGTCTCTTACGCGCAGGAATTTGCGGATGCCCTCGAAGCGTTTGTCATGAGGCATCCCTGGCAGTTTTTCAACTTCTACGACATGTGGTATCATGGCGATCCAAGCAAAGAGGAGTGACAGGTGGGGCTAATATGGACATCAAGAACAAACTGAAACGCCTTATTGTTGAAGAACTGAATATCGAAGACGTTAATCCCGAACAAATCGAGGATGAATCCCCCTTGTTCGGCGAGATGGGCCTGGGGCTGGATTCGCTGGACGCCGTGGAACTGGTTGTTCTGCTGCAAAAACATTTCGGGGTGGAAATAAAGGATATGGCGAAAGGGCGTGAGGTCTTTCGCTCTATCGCCACCTTGGCCGATTACATCAACGCAAATGCCCCTGCATGATGTTCGAAGACAGCCAATGCGACGCACCGGCGCCTGTCACGGGATGCGGCTGCCTTTGCGCCGCCGGCCAGACCCTTCCGGAAACGATGGCGACATTGTTTTCGGGGCAGCGTGGTTTCATCTCGTTTGAGCGCGTTGTAGCAGGGCATGATATTCGATATCCCCTCTTTTCCATTCCCGACGCCTTCGCCCCGGAGGGCTATCTGCGTTCGCCGGAGTGCGAGCGCTGCGGCAGGCTCGCGGTTGCGGCGGCGGCGGAGGCGATCGGCGATGCGGGATTTTCTTTGGATGATCTCCGAAATTGCCGTGTCGGGGTGTGTATCGGCACCACGGTCGGCAGCGCGATGAACAATGAGGCGTTCTATCGTGAGTTTCGCAAAGCCGCCAATCCCGACGTGGAACCCATCCGAAGTTTTCTGGCATCCAATCCGGCGGCCATGGTGGCCCGGCATTACGGGTTTTCCGGCCCATGCGCCACGATTGTCAATGCGTGTTCATCGGGAACCGTCGCGATTGGCGAGGCCGCCCAGTGGATTCGGCAGGGATATTGCGATGTCGCCATCGCCGGCGGCGCGGACATGTTGTGCCGCGTCGTATACAACGGATTCATCGTGATGAAAATCACCGATGATCGTCCCTGCCGTCCTTTTGATCGCGACCGTCGCGGGCTGAATCTTGGGGAGGGGGCGGGCCTGCTGCTGCTTGAATCGGAAACTTCCTTGCGCGCGCGCAACGCCGCGCCGCGTGCGCGCCTGTGCGGCTATGGCAACACCTGCGACGCCTACCATCCTTCGGCCCCGCATCCGGAGGCGAACGGGCTGGCCGCCGCGTTTGACATCGCCATGCGGGAAGCCGGCATCACCGCCGGCGACCTGGCCTTCATCAATGCGCACGGCACGGGCACGCCCGAAAATGACGCAGCGGAAGGCCGCCTCTTTACCACGCGATTCAGGGGCGTTCCTTTCTGCTCGACCAAGGGCTACACAGGGCATACCCTCGGCGCGGCGGGCGGCATCGAGGCGGCGATCACGGTGGCATGCCTCGAAGCGGGGCGCATCCCCGCGAGCGTGGGATGGGAAACGCCCGACCCGGCGTGGGAGGCTGTCCCGACAAGGGAAACCACGGAAGTCACGGGGCGTTATGCCATTTCCGACAGCGCCGCGTTCGGCGGCAACAACGGCGTGCTGGTGTTTGAAAAAGGGGACCGATGAGCGACAAGACGGCGATATGCGGTTTGGGAATGATCGGCGGCTTCGGCGTGGGAAACGCCGCCGCGCTGCAATCCCTTTCGCAGCCGCGCGGCCCGAACGGGCGCGTGCCTGCGCAATACGGCGTGGATGTTCCCACGTTGCCGGCGTATGTCGCCGATGTGGGGTCTCTGGAACGGTTCCTGAACAAACGCCTGCTGCGCCGCGTGAACCGCTATTCCAAAATGGCCTTGCTGGGCGCGTGCCTCGCCCTGGAGGATGCGCAATACGACATTCCGGTGGGTTCGGACCGGATGGGGGTCATTGTCGCCAGCGGCTATGGGGCGCTGAGCACCACCTTTGCGTTTCTGGACTCCATGATTGACGACGGCGACGCCCTCGCGTCACCCCTGCTTTTCTCGAACTCCGTTCATTCCTCCGCCGCTTCCCACATTACGATTTGTTTGAACATCCGGGGACCGAGCCTGACCGTGAGCCAGTTTGAAATGTCGGGCGTTGCCGCCCTGATGACGGCGCAGCAGTGGCTGGCGCGGGGAGTGGTGGACGCCGTGCTTGTCGGGGCCGTGGAGGAATTGAACACTGTGACGGGTTACTGTTATGCGCAGTTCTATTCCCCTGATACCGTATCTTCAACGGAATCCAAGGCTATTATGGGGGAAGGCGCGTGCTTCTTTCTGTTGCGCCGCGCATCGGACGCCGCCGCGCGGTACGGGTTACTGGAACGCGCAAATTGGTTGCACGTCAACAATGTCGCGGTATTGCCGGAGGCCATGCTGGTATGCGGCGATGACGGACACCCCTGTTGCGCTGCGCATTATGCCCGCTTCCCCCACGCCGTATCCTTTGCGCAGTGCTATGGGAGCCTGCCCAGCGGGCAACTCTTCGATGCGGCGTTCGCGCTGCTCGCCGCGCAGCAGAAGCGTCAGCCGACAAAAATACAGGTCATCAAAATGGACAAAGACGGCAATGCGGGCGAAGTAATGCTGTCCATGTCATAATGTCGTTGATTCATAATCCTGTAGGGTGGGTGCAATGACGCGTAGCGTCATGAAACCCACAATAGACGATCGCAGGAAAATGGTGGTCTCCGCTTCGCTGCACCCACCCTGCATCACTACATCACTTTGCAGAAGGATGAACAGCGCGATGATGCGTCATGCTGAAAAAACGGTTCCAACTGCTGTCATGATCGGGGCGTGGCTGCTGCTGATCGCGCATTCGGCCTTTTCCGGCGAAACCATTTCCGATACCCCGCACAATACCTGGAGCAAAGAGCAGGTCCGGGCGTTTCTGGAGAAACTCGAAGCGAGTCATGGCGACACCACGGTCATGGCGGCGGCATTCGATCAGCAAAAGCGCCTGCGGATGCTTCGCGAACCGCTCAAAGCGAAGGGATACATTTACTTTTCCGCACCGGGCCTGCTCCGCTTTGAAATTGTTCACCCCTTTCAGTCCGTCCTCTTGTATCGTAATGAAGCCATCAGCCGCTTTGAAAAAGACGGCGATACCTGGAAGAGCCTCGACACGCGGACGGTCCGCGTCATGAGCCTGGTCATGGGGCAAATCGCCCGGTGGATGCAGGGCAGATTCGAAGATTCGCAGGTCTTTCAACTCGGCGTCACCCAAGCCGCCGAAGAAGCGCCTGTGTTGCATATGACGCCCGTGCATGATCGATTCAGGGAATTCATCGCGCGTATTGACCTGATCATCGGGCCGCCGCCGGAACGTCCCATCCAGCGGATCATCGTTCGGGAACCAAATGGTGATGACACCGAAATCGAATTCACGCAGACCTGGCGCGGGCTAACGTTTCCCGATGAATTGTTTCAACGCCCGGATCTTCCGCCGGAGCGCGTGCTGCCGGTTGGGAAAGAAAATCCATGAGACGCTTTGCACACGCCGCCATGGCCGTCGTCGCGGCCCTGAGCGCTGGGGGCTGTCTGGGCGAACGCGTTGATCTTCGGCCTGTCAGTCCGGCGCAAGAAGTGTTTATCCCGCTGCAGTGTCAAGCCGATCCGCCCGACGCCGTGACTTGGCGCGTGCTGCTGCAACGGGGAAAGCGAGAGAGCGTTTTCACTGTGTTGGTTGAACAGCACTATGACGGGGAATTGCGGGTGGCCGGTATCAGCGATTTGGGAACGACGCTTTTTCTCGGCGTGGCGCACAACAATGGCAACATGACGGTTCACGCCAACAAGACGGGCATGTCGGACCGAAGGCTTTCTCAGACAGTTCTCCTGGACGCGACTATTCCATTTCTCATCCCTCCCGAACACGCCGCATGTCATATGCTTGATGACGGACGCCTTGCGCTGGTCGCGCGCCCCGCGCCGAGACGCTCCCACATCTTCGTGTACGATCCGGACGGTAGGCTCGTGGAGTTCTGGCGTCTGCGCAGAAAACGTTTGGTCCATTCAGCCCGCTGTGACGTCCCGGGCTCCTGGAACGGATATGCCGTGCGGCATTACACCCAATGCTACACAGCGACTTATCGCCCGCTGTAGGTGATCTGTTGTTGCGGCGCCATACTGAGTCCCTCAGGGCGGGCGGCAAGGCGAAGACTTGGGCGGACAGGGGTGGAAGTGCGCGAGTGCAACTGGGAAAACGCTAAGTTCATGTATTCGTTAATACGTTGACGTATTTTGTAGACAGTACATATATGTAAATCTTTTCTTACAGAATGTTTATATGTCAGGCTCGTTTATTATCTGGAGTGCGCCGTCTGTTCGGCGCTCTGGCTGGGTTTCCAAACCGCCCTCCTCAAATCAGCCAAAGCGCCGAACAGACGGCGCACTCCAGATCAGCGCCAATCCTTGCTATCCGTGTAAGATTGCTGCGTTCAGCCACACCTTGTACTGCTTCGCTCGTAATGATGTGAGGTGATACACTTCGGACGACAGAAATACGTCACCGAATTTACGAAGTAGAGTACTAAGAACTCTATGATCCGTTGAAAAACGAGGTTTCTGATGATGACCCGGCGCAGAAGTCGTCTTCCGTCGGCGGGTCTGCGTCCGGGCAGGGATGGTAGCCGCCCGCGTTGTAGAACTGAATGACACGCAGTAACTCCGACAACCCAATCACCCAGTTCTGCGGGCTGTAATCCGAGTCGTGCGGGGCGCAATGCTGCTGCTCCGGATTTGGGCCGGGCGCGTAACCGTCCTCGGTGCTTTCCGGCGGTTCGGCGCAATGATAGCCGTTCGCATTGAAAAACTGTATCACCCGCATCAACTCGGAAAGATTAATTCGGTTGTCCTCATTCTGGTCTGCAGAATGACTTCGGCCTTCCCCTTCCCCTTCCCCTTCTCCTTCGTCCCCGCCCTCATCTTCACCCGCGCCTTCTTCTCCTCCCCCTTCGTCCTCGCATGTTGCCGGCAGCCAATGCCGGTAATAGGCGTTAATGGCGTTCTGGAGCATTGCCGTGTGGGCGGCGTCGTTGGGATGAATGCCGTCTGGGGAAATCCCCGGCGGCATGGGCGCACTGACATCCCCGCCGGGATAGGGGTCATATTCCGGGGGAAAACCTGGATATGGCACGGATTACGGCGGCTTGCAGAAGTGATACTGAAGCGTGCCACAGTTCTGCAGGTA
>CAZLII010000096.1:0-10415 GCA_964559065.1 uncultured Nitrospirales bacterium
GATGGCTACTTCCGTTGCGACGTTGCCGGCCGGTACAATTTAGGAAAAGGGTTTACCGTTTCATCGCGTATTCCTCCATATCTGCCTTTGACCGGGGCGATGTGACGCGCCCGGAGGCATTATGGCACAATCGCATCGGTGAGAACAGCGTGTCATGGTGAAAAGGCCAGGGCGCAATCATAGTGCGTCAACGCGGATTCCGAAATTTGTAGAGAATCGGAAAAAGAAGAAAGGAGAGACGCTATGCGGACAAGCCAACTTTTCTGTCTGACCGGGGCATTGCTGTGTCTTGGGTTGCATCCCACCGTCGCCGCGCAGGAAACAGGCGAAACTCATTCCTTGTGGTGGGTGTATATCGGCACCTACACCGGAGGTGACAGTGAAGGTATTTACCTGCTCCATTTCGACGCGGAAAGCGGGCTGCTGGAAAACAAGGGGCTGGCTTGCGCGGTGGAGAACCCGTCGTTTCTCGCGCTGCATCCTGCCAGGCCGCTGCTTTATGCGGTGGGGCAGATGCGGGACGCCGGCGGCCAGACTGGCGGCGCGGTGAGCGCATTTGCCATCAATCCCGCCGATGGCCGCCTTGTGTTGCTGAACACCCAGTCCTCCATAGGACGCGGGCCGTGTCATGTGGTCGTGGACCCGACCGGCCGCCATGTCGCGGTGGCCAATTACAGCGGGGGGAGCGTCGCTGTGTTGCCCATTATGGAAGACGGCCGCCTGGGCGAAGCCGCATGCCATATCCAGCATGAAGGTTCCAGCGTCCATCCGCAACGTCAGCAGGCGCCCTTTGCGCATTCCGTCACGTTCGACGCCGCCGGACACTTTCTCTTCGCCGCGGACCTGGGCGCGGACAAGATATTCGTTTACCGCTTCGATGCAGAACACGGCGTCCTGGAACCCAATGATCCCCCGTCGGCGACGCTCGCGCCGGGGGCGGGGCCCCGTCATTTCGCCTTCCATCCCACCGGGCGCTTCGCCTATGCGGTGAACGAACTCGACAACACGGTCACCGCCTTCGCTTATGACGCGACCTCGGGCCGATTGGATACCCTGCACAGCATCGGCACGCTTCCAGAAGATTTCTCGGAAGAGAACACCACCGCGGAAATCCGGGTGCATCGCTCAGGGCGATTCCTCTATGCCTCCAATCGCGGGCATGACAGCATCGCCGCGTTCGCGATTGATGGGGAAACCGGCCGCCTTACCGCGCTTGGCCAGACGTCCACGGGGGGACGCACCCCGCGCAATTTCAATCTTGACCCCACGGGCCGTTTCCTGATCGCCGCCAACCAGGCGACGAATAACGTCGTGGTATTTCGGATTGCTCAGGACAGCGGCCTGCTGGAGGCCGCGGGGCATGAAGTTGATGCCCCGACGCCGGTCTGTGTTTTGTTTGTGAAGCCGGTGAGGGAAGGGCGATGAAGAAGATTCGGAGATGTGGTGGTTTTGTGGACGCAGTGGACAGAATGCACAGAGCGGACAGGGAAGGAATGAAAGATGAGCGCGGTGAAGATCGGGGTAATTGGCGCGGCGTGTTTGTGTATTTTCGTTGCGCTTCAGTCCACTGCGGATGAACTGTTGTATGCGCCGCGCCAAGCGGATGTGCGCATCGAGACGGATCAGGCCCGCGCGCGCATTTTGCGGGCGCGGGGCGAAGTTGAAGCATGCCTGGTCGTGCGACCCCGCCGCGACGGCGAACCCGCCGAGGTGACCATCACACCCAAGACCGAGGCGTGGAATCTGGGGGTTTATGACGGTGTGTCGTTTGCGTTGGAAAATCCCGGCGACGCGCCGGTGCCGGTTACGTTTATCGTGGAGAGCCGCGAGGATGAAGGGAAAACCATGCGCGCGCGGCTTTCAATCACTCTGCGCGCTAAGTCCCACCAGGAAGTCCCCCTGTTCTTCCGCAACGGCAACGCGGGTCCGTATTGGGGGATGCGGGGGATTCCCGTTTACGGCCCCTTGAGCATGGTGGCGTTCCCGGAATCCACAACGAATGTCACCCCAGAGCACATAACGCGCATCTCAGTGCGGCTGGACCGCGCCGACCGGGACGCCCAGATGTGCCTGCAAAGCATCCATGCTTTTACGGCGGACAGCCCGCGCGCGCGCCTTGTGCCGCATCCTTTCGTGGATGCCTTTGGCCAGTATATGCACGAGGACTGGCCGGGCAAGGCGCATGACGAGGCGCAACTCAAGATAATGGCTGCACAGGAGGACGCGACACTGCGCGAAGCGCCCGGCTTGTCGGGGCGCGACGCCTATGGCGGCTGGGCCGACGGCCCGAAACTGGAGGCGACGGGACGGTTCCGCACAGCGCAGGTGAACAGCAAGTGGTGGTTGGTGACGCCCGACGGCCACCTGTTCTTTTCCCTCGGCGTGAACTGTGTTCGCGAAGGCGACAACACCTTTATTGACGGGCGCGGGGACTGGTTTGAATGGGTCCCCAAAGCGGGAGAGGCGTTCAGCGCGTTCCTCGGGCGTCACGGCCCGGTCCACAGCATGGCGGAAGCCATCGGGGGAGGCGGCGTCTGTTTCAATTTCCACGCGGCCAACCTCATGCGCATCTACGGCGACGCCTGGCAGGAGGCGCTCCGCGACCGGGCGGCGCGCCGCCTGAAAGCGTGGGGCTTCAACACGATCGGCATGTGGTCGCGTGGGGATGTGCTGGAGCACAGCGGCATCCCGTTCGTGGTGACCGCAGGGTCGCGCAGCGACCGCGTCGTGGAAGGCAGCACCGGCTACTGGGGTAAAATGATGGATGTCTTCGATCCGTCCTTTGTCGGAAAAACGTTAGCATCCATCGCGTCGGTGGCGGAAAAATTCCGGGACAACCCGCTGGTCATCGGCTACTTCGTGGACAACGAGATGTCCTGGTCCGGCATTCCGCAGGGCGCGCTGGCCAGTCCGCCGGACCAGCCCGCTCGCATTGCGTTCATCGCAGACCTGCAACAACGCTACGAGAACATCGAAAAGATCAACGCCGCGTGGGAGGTCAATGCGGCGGACTGGAATGAACTGCGCGCGCCCACCAGGCCGACGCCCCAGAGCCAGGAGGACCTGGAAGCCTTTGAATACAAATTCGCCCGGCATTACTTCGACACGGTCGCCGCTGCGCTGCAGAAACATGCGCCCGGACAACTATACCTGGGCTGCCGCTTTACGCCGGTGTATGCGCCCAGGAACGTCGTGCGCGCCTGCGCGGAAGTCGTTGACGTGATCAGCATCAACGCCTATGCTCCGGACATTGCGCCCGATCGGATGGCCGAATATGGGAAGCCGGTCATCATCGGCGAGTTTCATTTCGGCGCGCTGGACCGGGGCATGTTCCACACGGGGCTGGTGGCGTCGGAAGACCAGCAAGACCGCGCCCGGAAATATGTCCGTTATGTGGAAAGCGTCGCTTCCAATCCCGTGTTTGTGGGGTGTCATTGGTTTCAATACATGGACCAGCCGCTGACAGGTCGCACACTGGACGGCGAAAACTACGCCATCGGGCTTGTCAATGTTGTGGATGCGCCCTATGCCGAGTTGACCGATGCCGCCAGAGATCTGCATCAACGCCTCTACGTGGAACGCTACGGGAGTACGAAATAATGTTTCAAATGACCTTCGTGGCGCTGTGGGGCGTGAGACAATGAGACCCACATCGGGCGTTCCGCGCGTCAACCGGAAGGACATCGTACAGGGGCTGCGGTCGCTGGGCGTACGGCCGGGCGACGCGGTATTCGCGCACACGTCCCTGAGCGCCTTCGGCTGGGTGGACGGCAACGCGGAGGCGGTGTGCGATGCGTTGCTCGACGCCGTCAGCCCGGGCGGCACCGTCGCCGTGCCCACTTTCACCTGGCATCTCTACCACGATCAGGAGCAGGTGATCTTCAACGTGCGCAAAGACCCCACGGACAACGGGGCCGTGCCGGAGGCGTTCCGGCGCCGTCCAGAGGCGCAGCGCAGCGACCATGTCTGCCATTCCATCGCGGCGATCGGCCCGCACGCCGACGACCTTATGGGCGATGGTGTGCGCCCCTTCGCCCAGGGCAGCAGTATGCACCAGTTGTATGTGCATGACTGCTGGTGCCTGCTGCTGGGTTGCGGTTTTCACACCTGTACCGCCCTGCACATCGCCGAGGAATTGGCCCGCGTCCCTTATCGCTACTACCGCCATTTCCTCGGATCATCGGTCATTCGCGCGGATGGACATATCGTGCCGTCAAAGGCTGTGGAATTCCTCCTGTATCGCCCCTATCACAACGACTTTCAGCGGATGGAACACGTTTTCGATCAGGCGGGATTGTTGCGCACGGTTCGGGTTGGTGCGGCGCGGGTTCACTGCACCAAAATTCGGGCGATTGTTGGCCTCGCGCTGGAACTGCTGCAGGCGGATATCGGGGCGTTGCTCTGCGAAGAATCACGCCGTTATCTGGCCGATGCGCCTCCGGGCGCCTCACGATAAGCCGTTCACCACGGTCGGCGCGCCCAGCAACACCGCAAACGCGATCATAAACGGCCCCATCGTGAACGCCACCATCATCTGCCCGAAGACGGCGTCCATGTGCAGCATCCTAAGACCGCGATGGATGTCCTGTTCGTCCAGGTGTTCTCTCGGCAACAGCCAGTGCAGCATAATACCTGCAAACGTGTTGGAAAAATCCGCCGCCGCATCACGTTCACTTTGGAACAAGCCCGGCTGCGGTGCGCCCGTGAGTTGCGTGATTATACTCCCGCGGCGACCGCTATGTATAATCGGCCTTTACGTTACCGATGTAAATGTCCTGCAATCCGACATGAAGGAGCCGCCGCCGTATGACGCCGAATCCGTTGCTGGGGGTTTTCTTTCACGCCGTGGGCGGGCTGGCGGCGGGAAGTTTCTACCTGCCGTTCAAGCGGGTGCGCGGCTGGGCATGGGGGAGTTACTGGGTGAAGGGCGGGTTCTTCTCGTGGATTGTCGCGCCGCTGGCGGCAGCGCTCGCGTTGAACCCCGATCTCATCGGCGTTTATCGCGCCGCGCCGGGCGGCGCGCTGTTCTGGACCTACGCTTTTGGCGTGCTGTGGGGCATTGGCGGGCTGAGTTTCGGGTTGACGATGCGCTTTCTCGGCCTGTCGCTGGGCTATGCGCTGGCTTTGGGCTTCTGTGCCGCCTTCGGCACCATCATTCCGCCGCTGTTCATGGGGGAATTCGTGGAACTTGCGGGCGCGGCCTCCGGCCGGGTCATCCTGTTGGGCGTGGGGATATGTATTGCGGGGATCGCCGTGTGCGGGCGTGCGGGCATGCGCAAGGAGAAGGAACTGTCGGGCGAACAGAAAACCAGCGTGATCCTGGAGTTCAATTTCGTCAAGGGCGTCTGGATTGCCGTGTTCGCGGGCGTGATGAGCGCCTGCATGGCCTTTGCCTTTGCGGCGGGCAAGCCGATAGCCGCCGCCGCTGCGGCGCTCGGGACCACACCCACTTTCAGCAACACGCCCGTTTTGGTGGTGGCGCTCCTGGGCGGCTTCACCACCAACGGCCTATGGTGTCTGTTCCTGAACCTGCGCAACGGCACGGTTCGCGATTACCTATACGCGCCCGACGGCGCTCTGGCCGCGAACTATGGCTTCAGCGCCCTGGCCGGCGTGACGTGGTACCTCCAGTTCTTCTTCTACGGCATGGGCACGACCAAGATGGGACAGTACGATTTTTCCAGTTGGACGCTGCACATGGCCTTCATCATCGTGTTCAGCAATCTGTGGGGCATCCTCTTGCGAGAATGGTTCGGCGCGTCGCGGCGGACCCACGCGCTGATCGCCGCCGGAATCGCCGTACTGATCGCCTCGACACTGGTTGTGGGCTATGGCAATTATCTCGGCGCGTCGTGAGTCTGCAACAGGCTCCGACGAGCAGAAAAGCGGGACAGTCGGACATTAGTCTTGGTCTCACTCGTTAACGATGTAAATGGGGAAATTCGCAAGGCAGTGTTGTCATTTCGAGCGTAGCGAGAAATCTTCACCACAGGCCAAGATTTCTCGGTCGCTACGATCCCTCGAAATGACAGAGGCAGTCGAACATTGGTCTTGGTCTCACCTGTTAACGATGAAAACGTGGAAAATTCTCAAGGCAGTCCGATCTCGCCGGGCACGCCGCGCGTTCTTGGCGCGCATATGCGGGTTTCATTTCTCTTGGACCATATGATACACTCACCTTTGAAGGCACGGAGAGTTTGCCGCGCCCCTTTCACGGGAGAGGAACTTGCTTCATTCAAAACAACTTTATTAAGGAGAATGACTATGCGCGCGAGAGGTTTCACACTGATTGAACTGCTGGTGGTCATCGCAATCATCGGCATCCTGGCGGCCATTCTGCTTCCGGCGCTTGCGCGGGCGCGGGAGGCTGCACGGCGGTCCGCCTGTCAGAACAACCTGAAGCAGATCGGCTTGATGCTGAAGATGTACGCCAACGAATCCAAGGGCGAACGCTATCCGACGCTCCAAGTGGAAAAAGGCGCACAAAACAACACCATTTGCGTGGCCAATTTCGACGCGACATTCCGGGCGAGCGTGATGTATCCGGAATACATGACGGATTTGGCTACGCTGGTCTGTCCCTCGGATTCCGATGGAAAAAGCCGATTCGCTGACGGTCGCTGGAACATCAACAATGATCCGTCCCTGGGCTTCTGGCCCTGCGATGTGGACGCGTTGTCCTACGTGTATCTTGGCTGGGCCTTGCTGGACCGGCATATCCTGAACGAGGGCGTGCCTCCCAACAAAGAAGGCGTCTTTACGATTAATGATTTCCAACCCGGCCTGGTAGCGCAATTGGTTTTGCTCTATGCACAGATTGACCCCATTCTCAATCAAGCCCAACCGGAGGGTATCCCCATTATTGCCGCTGCGGCCGACAAAGATATTGGTCCCTATCCGAGCCTCTATGGTCAACAGGCGACTGTTTACCGTCTTCGTGAAGGCATCGAGCGGTTTATGATAACGGATATCAATAATCCTGCGGCGGCGGCCCAGGCCCAGTCTGAGATTCCGATTATGTGGGACAATATCAGCCCGAATGTCAAGGATTTCAACCATGTTCCGGGCGGCGGTAACGTACTGTTTATGGACGGGCATTGCGAGTTTATTCGCTATCCCGGCAAGACGCCGGTCAGCAAGGCCTATACCGCCATCATCAGCCTGGCCACAACGGGAGAGTTGCCATTCTAGCCCAACCTGCTGCGTCAAAGACCTGTGAAGTTTTGACAAGCGCACAGGCCTTTTGAAAATATCATCCGCAAGAAGACTCCCCGGACGGCTGTGGGTTGTCCGGGGAGTATTGCATCGAAGGGCGTGCGGAGGCATGTTCAGATTCTTCAGAAATCGCCAGCGGGCGCGGCTGCGTGCGCAGCCATTTCCCGCCACTTGGGACGCGGAACTGATGCGCCAGGCGCCGTATTATGCGCGGCTGCCCGACGCGCAACGCCGCGCGCTGAAGCGCCACATGCATGTGTTTTTGGAAGAAAAACGCTTTGAGGGCTGCGGCGGGCTGCCGATCACCGACGCCGTGCGGCTCATCATCGCCGCGCATGCGTGCGTGCTTATCCTGGGGTATGAAAAGGACGCAGCGTATTATCCCGGCCTGCACAGCATTCTGGTTTATCCCGACGCGTTCCGGGTGAATCCGAGGGAGCATGAGGAACTTGGCGTGGTGGTGGAAGACGTGGACGGCTTTGAGGGCGAGTCGTGGGATTTGGGCGCGGTGATTCTTTCCTGGCGCGACGTGCAGCGGGACATGAAGGCGTTCAATGGCCGGAATATTGTTTTTCACGAATTCGCCCATCAACTCTATGACCAGGGCGGGCTGAAATGGGATAGCCGCCCGGCCGCCCGGCAGTGGTCGGACATGTTCATGCAGCATTACGAGAAGCACTGCGCAGCGGTGGAACGTGGCAGGCCGTCTTTCTTTGACGAATACGGCGCGGAGAACCCAAGCGAGTTCTTTTCCATCGTTACTGAAGCGTTTTTCGAGCGCCCGGCGGCATTTCTACGGCGATATCCCGAATTCTATGAACAAATGCAGCGAGCCTACCGCCAACACCCGGCATCCTATTTTCGTCCGGAAGAATTCGGGGGAAAGACTTGAAACGGTCTTGCAGGGAATCCAGTGAGCCGCTTCATGGATGATATAATGTCTGCGCTGGAAAAGAAAAAGGACTGCAAGGGCAATAAGGACAGCAAGGACAACAAGGACGGGAAGGATGGCGAGGACGGCAAGAGCGACAAGGATGTTGATGAAGGCGGAGGCCGGTCGGGGCACAATAGAAGATGGAAGCATCCAGAAATGGGCTGGTTGATTCAATGCAAAGCGTATGTTACAACCACGTTGCGAGCGCAGCAGGGAGAAACGCGGCATGACATACCGGGACAAACGGGAGATGCAGGCGGGTGATCCGCGATTGATCGTTCAGTGGGCGCGGCGCTATGCGAAGAGCCGCACCGTTTCCTTCCTGGTGCAGTGGGTTTTCATCGTGGCGATGGTCGTCGGCATCGGCATGGCCGCCAGCCTGACAAATATGGCATACAAGGGCGGCAATATGGGGCTTTTCACCATCTCCATCGTCGCCATGTCGGTGGCTATTCTTGTGTTTACGTGGTTTTCCATGTCCCGCTGGGGCGGGGAACTTATCTGGCGAATAACGCAATGGCTGTACGGCGAGGAAGGGTATGTGGCTTTCTTGGGGGATCGCGATGACGGCCCGACGCCGTGGTGGCTGACGACGCTGGGCGGGGGACTGGTGGTGTACCACCTTGCGGGGGCGTTGCTGGTGAGTTTCAACTATCTCCAATTGAAATACATGCAGCCGTTTTCCGCTGCATACATGGTGCCGTTTCTCGCCATCATGATTGTCTATCAGCAACTGGGCTTCTGGGCGTGGGTATGGCCGGTGCTCTATGCCTTGCACGGGATATTGCTTGCCGCCGGCGCGCCGATTGCCTTCACCGGTCAGTGGCAGTTGCTGAACATGGTGGTGCCCGTTTTCGGTTATGGTCTTGCCGCGATACTGGCCGGCCATTTCTACAGCCGTTTTGCGTTGAGACAATTGCAACGGGTGACGCGCAGCGGGCTTCCCGGCGAATCCGAAACGCCGCCGCCTTCCGAGGATTCCCCGTCATGACTGACTTGGATCGAACCATTCACGAACCGGCGCGACTGCGCATCCTGACGATCCTCACGGGGGTAGATGTCTCGGATTTCAATTTCCTACTTACGGCGCTGGGGTTGACCAAGGGAAATCTCTCCTCCCACATGGACAAACTGGAGAAGGCGGGCTATGTGAAGGTGACAAAGAGTTTCAACGGCCGGGTGCCGCACACGGAATTTTCGATCACCAAGGAAGGCCGAACCGCTTTGAAGCAATACTGGCAGGACCTGGACGCCATTCGTTCTTTGAAGCCGCCGCAGGAGCCGTAGCGCAGCGATCAGGCGCGGGGGGACGTGGGCCGATATGACAGTTTGAGTACGAGGATTTCCAGCGCCAGCGTGCGGTCCACCCCCGTGCTCCGCAGCAGAAAATGGGTTTCGGTGATAACACGCATGGCGTCTTTGAGTTTTCCGCGGGGGAACTTGTGTGCAAGATGTGACATCTTGTCGCGAACGAACGGCTTCATGTTGCGCGCGGTGTTATGCGCCACGCGGTAGGCGCTTTCAAAGAGCCAGTTGATTGTTCCCATGATCTCGTCGGGCGACTTGCCGTAGTCCAACAACTGGCGCAGAGCGCGCAGCGCCTTTTCCGGAGAAGAGGCGGCAATGGCGTCGGTCATGTCCCAGACCGACTCCTCGGCCACATCGCTGCACGCGGCGACCACATCGGCCAGCCGAATCCGAGCAGCGGCCCCCACATAGGTGGTCGCCAACTGGACCGCGTTGTTCACGTCGCTCAAATAATTGCCGGCACGCTTCAGCAATTGCGTCACAGCGTCCGTGTCAATGCTTTTTCCGTGCTTTACCACCGTTTCCCGCACCCATCGCTCCAAACCGGAGTGGTCCAGTTGCGGACAGTTCACAATCAGTCCTTTCTCCCGAAAACTCTTGTAAAAGCGCTTTCGCGCGTCGGCGCGCGTGGCGATTAACATAAGCACGGTGCTGTCGGAAGGACTCTTGATATACTCGATGAGCGGAAAGAGTTTGGAATTGCTTTCGCCGCTCATGCGGTCATAGTATTCGGCGTTTCGCACCAGAATGAAGCGGCGGTCTCCCAGCAGCGACATGGTCCGCGCTTCATCCACGATTTCGGAAATGGGCGTTTCATCGGTGTAGAAGACAGTGAAGACCAGATCGTGCATGCCTTCGGGGATGCAGACCTTGACGATTTGGTCCACGGCCTCCTCTACCAGGAAAGAATCCCAGGGTTCCCTGCCGAAGGGGGCATTGCCCGGCGCAAAAAGGATGA
>CAZLII010000097.1:0-10410 GCA_964559065.1 uncultured Nitrospirales bacterium
GCCGAAGGCCGAGTCGGCCAGAATGCGCACTGCAGTGTCCATGTCTGCGTCGGGCATGATCACCACGGGATTTTTCGCGCCACCCTGGCACTGGGCGCGTTTGCCGTTGGCGGCGGCCCGCCCGTAGATATAGCGCGCCGCCGGGGTCGAACCTACCATGCTGATCGTGCGAATCAGGGGATGATCCAAAATGGCGTCCACGGTTTGCCTGCTGCCGTTCACCAGTTGCAGGACGCCTGGCGGCAGGCCAAGTTGGTCAATCAATTCAAAAATCCGCTGCTGGGTGATGGGGCATTTCTCGCTGGGCTTCACGATGAAGCAATTGCCGGTCGCCACCGCATACGGGAGAAACCAGAAGGGGATCATACCGGGGAAATTGAACGGCGCGATCATCGCGCCCGCGCCGATCGGCTGCCGGTACATGTGCTCGTCTATCCCGCGCGCGATGTCCTCGTTGTTCCGCCCCTGCATCAGCATCGGGATGCCGCAGGCGACCTCGACATTCTCGATCGCGCGCCGCAATTCCCCCTTGCTTTCCGCATGGGTCTTGCCGCATTCCTCGGTGCAGGACCGCCCCAGCGGGTCCAAGTGCTCCTCGAGCAGGTGCTTCAGTTTGAATAGAAACTGGATGCGGTCCGGCGCGGGCACGCGCCGCCATTCCAAGAACGCCGCGTGCGCGGCCTGCGCCGCGGCGTCCACTTCCTCCGCAGGGGAAAGCGGCACGCGCGCCAACGGCTCTTGCGTGGCGGGGTTCCTGATTTCCAGGGTTTCACTCGCGCCGGACGAAACCCACGAGCCGTTCATGTAATTCTTTAGTGTTTCCACGGAGGCCAGTTTTCTCCTTCCAGTCTTATTGTAATGGGTGCGGCGTAACGGAACCCACCATTACATTGGTCCGACACGTCCGACTGGTCCGACCGGTCCGACTAGCAACGGTGGGTTCCATTTCGCTTTGCTTCATTTCACCCACCCTACGGAATCAATCTACAGATAATACCGTTCGCGGGCGCGCATCTGCTCCCAAGCCTTGCGTGCGGCGCGCACGGATTCCATCTCGCTCACTTCCGCCACCGGCACGTCCCACCAACTGTCATATCCCGGCACATTCACATAGCGGTCATTCTGAATGTAGATGACGGTGGTGCGTTCGGTGTCTTTGGCATCGTGCATCGCCTTGACGAAATCATCGTAGGTCTTGCATTCAAAGACATGCGCGCCGAGGCTGCGCGCGTTCGCGGCAAGGTCCACCGGCAGCACCTTCACGTTCTCACCGCATTCGTCGCCGGGCAACATTCCGTCTTTGGGATACACATAGCGCGTGGCGAATCCGTCCTGTCCCAGCGACCGGCTCAGCGATCCGATGCTCTTGTAGCCGAAATTGTCGAAGAGCACCACGATCAGTTTGTATCCCTCCTGGACTGATGTGACGATTTCCGCGTTGAGCATGAGGTAGCCGCCGTCGCCCTGCATCACATAGACGTCGCGTTCGGGCGCGGCCATCCTCGCGCCGAGCGCGCCGGCGATTTCGTAGCCCATGCAACTGTAGCCGTATTCGAGGTGGTAGTTTTTGGGATGGCGCGTCCGCCACAGTTTGTGCAGGTCTCCGGGCAGCGATCCCGCCGCGCAGACCATGATGCTCTCCGGATCGCTGAGTTCGTTCACCGCGCCGACCAATTCGCCCTGGCTGGGCAACGGCGTGTTGCGGATGGCGTAAATGCGGTCCACTTCCGCTTCCCAGGCGTCGTGCAACTGCTGCGCCTGCGCCTGGTGGGCGGCATCCGCGCGGTATCCCTGCAGGGCGTCCGCCAGTTCCTCCAACACGACGCGCGCATCGCCCAGGAGCGGCAGCGCGCTGTGCTTGAAGGCGTCGAATTCCGCCACGTTGATGTTGATGAAGCGGACATCGGGATGCTGAAACACGGTTTTGCTCGCCGTGGTGAAGTCGCTGTACCGGGTGCCGATGCCGATCACGAGATCGGCCTCGCGCGCGAGCGCGTTGGCCGCGCTGGTCCCCGTCACGCCGATGGCACCCACATTCCTGGGATGGTCGTAACGGAGGCTGCCCTTGCCCGCCATGGTTTCCGCAACCGGGATGCCGGTCTGGTCCACAAGGGCGCGCAGGGCGTCCGTCGCTTCGCTGTATATCACCCCGCCGCCCGCGACGATCAGCGGCCGCTTTGCGGCGCGGACCAGTTCTGCGGCGCGTCGCAATGCCGCGATGTCGGCGCGGTTGCGCGGAATGCGCCACACCCGCTTCTCGAAGAGTTCATCCGGGTAGTCCCACGCCTCCGCCTGCACGTCCTCCGGCAGGGCCAGCGTTACGGCCCCCGTGTCCGCCGGACTGCACAACACCCGCATCGCCTCCGGGAGCGCGGTGATGATTTGGTCGGGGCGGTTGATGCGGTCCCAATACCGGCTCACCGGGCGAAAACAGTCGTTTACCGAAATATCCTGCGAATGCTCCGACTCCAACTGCTGCAAGACCGGCGCCACATTGCGCCGCGCGAAGATGTCGCCGGGCAACAGCAATACCGGCAGGCGGTTGATCGTCGCGCCCGCCGCTCCCGTCACCATGTTCGTCGCGCCGGGGCCGATGGATGAGAGACACGCAAAGGTCTGGAGGCGGTTCTTGACCTTCGCGTAGCCTGCGGCCACATGCACCATCGCCTGCTCGTTGCGAATCTGATAGAACCGGAAATCGGGATGCTGCTGCAACGCCTGCCCAATCCCAGCCACGCAGCCGTGACCAAAAATCCCGAAACACCCCGCAAAAAGCGGCTGCTCAATTCCGTCGCGTTCCGTGTACTGCTGTTTCAGAAACGCAATCACCGCTTGTCCCATTGTCATGCGTTGCATAAGAAATCCTCCCAATATTTGGCTGCCCGCGCATATATCCAAGCGACACAAAATGCAAGTGCATAAGGGACGAGAAACTGGGTCCCCACCGTTGTCCTTTCTGTCTCCTATTCTTTACAGCACCCATAAGAATAGCGGTAAACAGCCCGGCTTCGTCAACGGTGTTCTTCATGCGCGATTCAGACATCAGACCATCTTTATATTTCAGTCATATGCCGGCAGGAGATGGAGACAGACGGCAGCCGGGTTGTATGACCGCCCGGACATTGTGTCCCATTGATGTCTAAACCAGCAAAACGAGCCAATGCCATGTGGGTAAGGGTAACATGAGCGGTTTTCAGGCGCAAGATCGGCGCATTGTCTTCAGACGATGCAGCAGGCAGGTCAGGCAAGAGGGGCTTTGGGTATGGGGATAAACGCCTTGGAAGCGGATATTCTTGACGCTCTTTTGTGCAGAAAAGTCATCCGCGCCTGGGCGGAAGTGCGTTCTCGGACGCTGCGGTGTTATTCGCGCAGATTACAGCGTCTTGCGGCGGAAGGGTTCTCAATCAGTTCGGGGCATTGAGTTCCTTTGCAACAATGCGGTTTCCGGGATGCGTTGCCGCATGGAAGAGGTTGCGCATGGCTTCCGCCAGCACTTCATCGGCGGTTCGCGAGTGACCGTTCTGACAGGCGACAATGCCGAAACTCAACTTGGCGCGCGTGGGGAAACTGGGATCGCTGTAGGTGGTGGACGTCACTTCCTCTTGAATCTTGTTGGCGTAACTGACGGCATCCTTCAGTTTGGCGTGGGGAAGCACCGCCACAAACAGTGCGCCTTCGTAGCGGGCCAGAATGTCATGATTGCGCGACGAATTCCGCAGGCTGAGCGCAATCTCCACCAGCAAATCATCCAGGGAAGCCCCGCCCATCTCCTCATCTACGGCGCTGATTTCGTCCACATCCAGCACGACACAGGCCACGGGATAGTCATACCGGTGCGACTTCTCAATCTCTTCCTGGAGCCGCTCCAGAAGAAAACGGCGGTTGTGCAGGCCGGTCAGGTGATCCGTGTATATCGGGTCCTGCAACAGGTCCAGATTGGCTGAAATATAGTCGTTTGTCTGTCGCGTACGCATGGCGCTTTCCACCCGGATCATAACGATGGGAAGGTTGTAGGGCTTGGTGATGTAGTCCACCGCGCCGAGCGCATAACCTTGGGCGATATCCACCGCTTCGCCACGCGCCGTCACAAATATGATCGGGATATCCTTGGTTTTCTTGTCTTCTTTGAGTTTCTTACAAACTTCGTGACCGTTAATATCAGGCAACTCAATGTCCAATAACAACAGATCTATGTCACCATCCGCGCAACGGGCAATGGCCTGCGTACCGGTGAGCACGCCGACCGCTTCGTATCCGTTCAATTTCAGGCCTTCGCAAAGGACAGCAGTTTCTTCCCTGCAGTCATCCGCCACCAACACTTTATATGGTCTCACTGCTCACCCCCGGACACTTGACACCCAATTGTTTCGACACACACACCCGTATACAGAAAGTTTACCTGATTTTTGGCGATTTCGCAACTCGAACAAGGGAGTTTGTCTTGGGAACGCAACCCGGTTAGAATGCCGTTCCCATGCATGTGGCCCGGATACTGGGGGCTGAACAGAGGATTTTTCCCGTGGAAGGCGCATTTGGAAGGCAACGACATTCCCGCCGCCCGACCATTAACATCACGCCGTTGATTGACGTGATGTTTCTCCTCCTGATTTTTTTCATGTTGACCACCACTTTCCGGGAACACTTGGGCATTGATGTGTCGTTGCCGCAGGCGGCCACCGCTGAAAACATGGAAACGACCAAGCATGAGATTACGGTGAAGGCGACGGGCGAAATCTACTTTGGCGGAAGCCGGGTTGATCTGCCGGCGCTTCGCGCCGCGCTGGAAACAGTGCTCCAGGAGGACCCCCGCACCCCGATTGTGCTCCGGGCGGACAAAGACGCCGCGTTTCAGGATGTCATCCGCGTGATTGACCTGTGCCGCGCCGTGGGCGGGCTGCAGTTGATTATTCCCACGCATCTCCCTGGTGAAGAATGGGAATAGAGGGGGTGAGCCGGGCAATTCTGCCGCAGGTGGACAAGACAGTGCTATCCCTCTATGCTCTGCGCGGCGGACGGACCATTCATAGCGGTTCGATGGATGCGCCGTCGGATTTGCCACGGGGCGAATCGAGGGCTTTGTCCTCCTGCGGGGTATCCTCTGAGGCATCCAGCGGAACCACTTCCGGCAAGTCGTCACGAAGCGTCAGTTCGTCGGGTTGGGAATCGGAAAGGGGTGCCGGGCAGTCATCAAGCGATTCAATCTGAGCGACTTGGCGTTCCTGTTCCTTTTCCCGGCGGGCGCGCCGGGAGGTTTTCACGCGCTTTGGAGTTTCCTCTTGGAATGCGCCGTCTTCAAGGGGCGTTTCCGCCAGCGCATCCAAGCCCAGCGGACGCTCCAAGGAAACAGCCGCGCCGATCTGACGCCGACGCGCCTGAACCTCATCGGCAAGGGGGAATGCCGGACGTTCAACCAGAAAACGATCCAGCACCTTTCTGGCGTCATCGGGGCGACGGAGCACCCGGTCATATATCTCGCAGATACGGCTCAAAAGAGGCAGGATTTTCTCATCCGGCGGATGATCGCGCATGGCGCGCTCCATCCATTTTACCGCCTCTTCGGGGCGCTTGAGTTGCATGCAGCATTCCGCCGCACGCTGGTTGATCATAGGGTTTCGGGGAAAAATCCGCAGCAGGATCAGGTATTCCTGGAGAGCGCCTTCCCAATCACCCTGACGTTCGAGGATTTCCGCCGGACCGAATCGGGGGCGGTCGCGGCTATCTTCCTCTCCCGGAGCAACCACCTCGACGATCAGTCGCGACAGGAGCGACACCACTACGTGTCCATAGAGGGCGAGACCGGCGACGAAGAGCCCCAACACGCTGAAAAAATAGGCGATGCGCTGGTGTTGCAGCCAGACCCGCAGTTCATCAATTTCAAGGGCGTAGAAAACCGCCAACCCCGCCACCGTCAGCGCCTCCACCCACAGGGGCCAGTCCTCACGCCGGCGGTATTTCCAATGCAGCGAGAATAGGCCCCAGCCAAAAAAGGGGATCAGAAATATCGGCGCGACAAGATACATGGGCGACGTCCACCTCGGTCTCCGCGACTCCGGAACGGCTTTTACTAGAACATAGGCGCGCACAAAAAATCCAGCCCGACTCCTCCGTGGGCATTTACGAAAAGGGTGCTTTTGATTTTGCACATGAAGGCCGTTAAAATACGCGCGCTGGCGACGCGTCGGCATCGGGCGCAGAGCGGCCATAGACTGCTCTCCATTTCTTCAGGGCTGTTTTTCCGCATTCGCGGCATTCACAAGGTGTATTTGGGATGAAACTCACGGTTATCGGCGGCGGCAGTTCCTACACCCCCGAACTGCTCGATGGGCTCTTCTCCCGCCTGGATGCCATCCCCGTTTCCGAGGTCTGGCTGATGGACCAGAACCGGCAGCGGGTCGGGGACAATACCGCGTTTGCGCAACGTATGGCGGCCAGACACGGTAATCCCTTCTCTGTCCATGCCACGGCGGATTTGGAGGAGGCGGTCACCGGGGCGCGCTATGTCATTACCCAGATTCGGGTCGGGCAGATGCAGGCGCGGATTGAGGATGAAAAACTTGGCCTGCGACACGGCATCATCGGCCAAGAGACGACCGGGGTCGGCGGTTTTGCCTGCGCCCTGCGCACCATTCCCCGCATTCTGGACATCGCCCGCGCGATGGAATCGCTGTGCCCGGACGCCTTCCTCATCAACTTCACCAACCCCGCCGGCATCAACACCGAAGCCGTGATCCGGCACAGCCGCATCCGCACCGTCGGCCTCTGCAACGTGCCCATCGGCATGATCATGGAGGTCATCAAGTATTTCGGTGGCACCGTGGAGGACATCGAACTGGACTATGTCGGCCTGAATCACCTGTCCTGGGTGCGGGGCTTCAAGAAGGCCGGGCAGGACATCACGCGCGTGGTGCTGAACAAATTCATCGAGCATGCGCGGGAAGAGTGGGAGCACGAGGGTACCCGCAACAACATGATCCTGGCGATGCAGAGCCTCGGCATGTTCTGCAATTACTATCTGCAACACTTCTACTCAACGGAAACCGTGCTGGAAACGATGCGTTCCAAGGAAAAGACGCGCGGCGAGGAAGTGCTGGAAATCGAAAAACGCCTGTTTGAAAAGTATCGGGACCCTGGGTTGACGGAAAAGCCGGAGGAACTGGGCAAGCGCGGCGGCGCGCACTATTCCACGGCGGCGTTCCACCTGATTGACGCCATCGAGAACGATCGCCGGTCAAGGCAGATCGTGTGCTGCCGGAACAACGGGGCCATCCCAACCTTCGACGACGAGGTGTCCGTGGAGGTGCCAGCGGAGATCGGCAGGGACGGGGCGCTGGCCATCCCGCAACCCGCCCCGGAACCGCCCATCCGCGGCCTGATGCAGGTGGTGAAGGCGTATGAAACCATGACCGTGCAGGCGGCCGTCACGGGCGACCGCGAAGCCGCCTTCCAGGCGATGCTCCTCAATCCCCTGATGCCGCGCCACGCGGGAAAATGCCGCGCCCTGCTGGACGAACTGCTTGCCATCAATAAACCGCACCTGATGGCCACATTTTTCCAATGAGCGAGTCCATTATCAACTCTGTTGCTATTACGTTAAACAAAAAGTTAAGAAGGAAATCCCAATGAACCGCACCGCAGTATGTGAAACGACCTTGCAGGGCCGCCAACCGAACAAGCGGGGAAAGGTAAGAGATATCTACGATCTCGGCGATCGCCTTGTGTTGGTGGCGACGGACCGCATTTCCGCCTTTGACTGGGTCAATCCCGTCGGGATTCCCGATAAAGGGAAAGTGTTGACCCAGATATCGCTGTTCTGGTTCGAACAAATCGGCGATATTGTCAAGAACCATCTGATCTCCGCCGATTTGGCCGTTTTTCCGCCGGAGTTCCAGGCGCAGCCGGAAACCTTCGCGGGGCGCTCGATGCTCGTGCGCAAGTGTGACATGTTCGCGGTGGAATTCGTGATTCGCGGGTATCTTGCCGGCAGCGGCTGGAAGGAATACCGGGAATCGGGTACGGTCTGCGGGATTCCGCTGCCCCCCGGGCTTCGGGAGTCCAGTAAGCTCGACACGCCGATCTACACCCCCGCCACCAAGGCGACCGACGGGCATGACATCAACATCAGCCCCGAGGAAGCGGGGCGTATCATCGGCGAGGAGTGGAACCGCAAAGCGGCGGACGCCTCGATGCGCATCTATGAACGCGCGCGGGATATCGCGGCGGAGCGCGGGATTATCCTCTGCGACACGAAGTTTGAATTCGGCGTTTTGGACGGCGAACTGGTGCTCGCCGATGAAATCCTGACGCCCGATTCCTCCCGTTTCTGGCCCGCCGACCAATACGCTCCCGGACGCAGCCAGCCGAGTTTTGACAAACAGTTCGTGCGGGATTACCTGGAAACGACGAATTGGGACAAGAACTCTCCGCCGCCGCCTCTGCCTGAGGACATCGTGGAAAAAACCCGCGAAAAATATCTGGAAGCCTATCGCTTGCTTACGGGCAAGAAGGAACTGTGAACCATATGCGGCGCCATCTCGATTCCCTGATTGCATCCTTGGCCGACAGCAATATCAATGCACGTCCAGACGCCGCGCATTCCGACCGCCCGCGGGAGGAGTGCGGCGTATTCGGCGTCTTCGGACACGAAGAGGCCGCAACGCTTATTTACCTCGGTCTCTATGCCCTCCAACACCGCGGCCAGGAAGGGGCGGGTATCGTCTGTTCCCAAGACGGGATGTTGACCACGCATCGTGGCGTGGGCCTGGTGAGCGACGTCTTTAAGCCGCACAAACTGGCGCGGGTGCAGGGCACGCACGGCATCGGCCATGTGCGCTATTCCACCTATGGAATGAGCAATCTCAAGAATGTGCAGCCGCTGGTGGTGGATTACGCGCGCGGCTCCATGGCCCTCTGCCACAATGGGAATCTGGTGAACGCGGCCGTCATCCGTGAGCAACTGGAATCCGAAGGCGCCATCTTTCAGGCGACCACGGACAGTGAAACGATCATTCACTTGATTTCGCGATCCAGGGAGCAGTCTTTCACCGACTGCGTGATTGACGCACTCCGACAGGTGATTGGCGCGTACACCATCCTGGCGATGAACGGCGAGGAAATCGTCGCCGTTCGAGACCCGCTGGGATTCCGGCCGTTGTGGCTGGGCCGCCTGGACGAGACCTTCGTGCTGGCCAGTGAAACCTGCGCGCTCGATATCATAGACGCCGATTGGGTTCGCGAGGTGGAACCGGGCGAAGTCATTACCATCGGGCGCGACAAACTTGAATCGCGCAAACCATTTCCCCCTGCCACGCCGAAACAGTGCATCTTCGAGTTTGTTTACGTGACGAGGCCGGACAGCGTGATTTTCGGCAAAAGCGTTGATGTTGTACGAAAGGCAATGGGGCGCGCCCTGGCGCGGGTGGCCCCTGTCGCTGCGGACATGGTGATGGCGGTGCCCGATTCCTCCAATCCCGCTGCGTTGGGATATGCCCATGAATCCGGCATTCCCTTCGATATGGGTTTCATTCGAAATCATTACGTCGGCAGAACCTTCATCGAGCCGGACCAAGGCATCCGGGACTTCGGCGTCAAAATCAAGTTGAATCCCTCGCGCAGCACCGTGGACGGCAAGCGTATTATATTGGTGGATGACAGCATTGTGCGCGGCACGACCGCGAAGAAAATCATCAAGACCTTGCGGCGTTGCGGCACCCAAGAAATCCATTACCGGGTGGCGTCGCCTCCCATTATCAATTCCTGTCATTACGGCATTGACACGCCGAACCGGCACAAACTCATTGCGCACAATTTCAGCGTGGAGGAAATCCGTCAATTCCTGGAGGTGGATACGCTCGCGTATCTGCCCATTGAGGAAATGCTGCGGGCGACCGAAGGCAATATGCAGCATTTCTGCACGGCGTGTTTTGACAATAATTACCCCACGCCGACGCCGGACCGCTTCCAGCCGCGCAATAATGCAGCGCGCCATATAGACCACAGCACGGATGTCTACGGCGGATAGGAAAAGCGAACGCCGCACCGACACTGCAGTGTCGTCAAACCCTACTTGACCATGTGCGGGACCCTTGCGCCGAGAAAAGCCCGAACGGATTGGGCCAATCCCTCGCAATCCAGTCCGCACATCGCCAGTTGCTCTTCACGTGTAGCCTGTTCCAGGAAATGATCGGGAACGCCCAGGCGCAAGAGCCGCAGCCCTTCCAGGCGTCCGCACGCCGCAAAATGCTCCAAGACCGCCGCGCCAAAACCGCCTGCAAGGGTATTTTCTTCGACGGTGATGATGGGCCGGTCGGCGAGGGAATCAATCAACGCAACGTCCAATGGCTTTACAAAACGCGCATCGGCCACGCCGATGGAATAGCCTTCCCGCTCCAGGCGTTCGGCGGCGGCAAGACA